>JABMQA010001163.1 GCA_013203545.1 Bacteroidota bacterium | reverse complement strand
GATGCCGTGATTGACCATGCTGAATATTATATCGACAACGATCCCGGTTTCGGGAATGGAACTGCCATTTCGCTAAGTTCGGGTAAAATTGTTGATGTAGCCTTTAATCTTGATATTTCAGGTTTAGACAATGGCTTGCATATACTTAACATCAGAGCCAGAACCGACGACGGAGCCTGGAGCCTGACACATACCCACCACATACTTACAGATGTATTTCAATTGGCTGATGCCGAAATTTCGGAAATCGAATATTTCTTTGATGCCGATCCCGGCCCCGGAAATGGAACTTCAGTTTCAGTTTCTGCTGCAAAGGTGGTTGATGTGACTTTCCAGGCAGACCTTTCAGGTTTGTCGCCGGGAGTACATTTTTTATGCACCCGTGCAAAAACAGATGACAATACCTGGGGCAATCTTCATATCCATCCCATTTTTGTGGATGTGCTGGGAACTATTGATTCAGAGATTACAGAAGTGGAGTATTTCATCGATACCGACCCCGGTTTTGGCAATGCCACTTCGGTGGATGTTTTACCGGGCAACGTTGTGGAACTTGCCTTTGAAATTGATCTGGACGGGATTGATCCCGGATTTCATTTTATCAACGTACGCTCAATGAACGAAGACAACGTCTGGAGTCATTCCTACTATCAACTTTTCCTGCTGGATGTATTGGATTCAGGAGAAGGAGTTCCTGTTTCTTATGTAGAGTATTTTCTGGATGATGACCCTGGCTATGGCAATGCCACACAGGTAAGCATCACTCCCGGCAATGTTGTGGAACTTGCCTTTGAAGTGGATTTAGACGGTCTTGATGCCGGGTTTCATTTTGCAAATGTCCGCTCAATGAGCGAAAACAATGTCTGGAGCCATGCCTATACCCAACTCTTCCTGCTGGATGTACTCGATTCGGGCAATGAAGAGCCCATCACTTACGTGGAATACTTCCTGGATGATGACCCCGGATATGGCAATGCCACTTCGGTTTCTATCACTCCCGGCAAAGTTGTGGAACTTGCCTTTGAGGTGGATTTGGATGGGATTGATCCCGGTTTCCATTTTGCAAATGTCCGCTCCAAAAGCGCAAACGATGTTTGGAGCCATGCCTACACCCAGCTTTTCCTTGTGGATGTTTTAGATTCAAATGAAGAACCCATCACTTACGTAGAATATTTCCTTGATGAAGATCCCGGCTATGGCAATGCCACTTCCGTTTCTATCACCCCCGGCAAAGTTGTGGAACTTGCCTTTGAGGTGGATCTGGATGGGGTTGATCCCGGTTTTCATTTTATCAACGTCCGCTCCAAAAGCGAGAACGAGGTTTGGAGCCATAGTTACTACCAGTTGCTCTATGTTGATGTTTTGCAAGCCGGCGGCGATACACCATTGAATTATGTTGAATATTATTTTGATAACGACCCCGGCTTTGGCAATGCCACCCAGGTGGATATTGTCCCATCCCCGGTGCTCGACATCAACCTTTTGACTGATATCAGTAGCCTGGCGACCGGTTTTCATACTTTTGCTATCAGGGCACAGGATGAAAATGAGGTGTGGTCAACCACCCATTGGCAAATGTTTTATATCGAAAATATTTCATCAGTTGCTGATCCGAATCTCGTTTCGCTCGAATATTTCGTGGATGAGGACCCCGGTTTTGGCAATGGAACTATTGTTGCCATCAACCCGCCGGTACCTGTTGCCGATCAGGATTTTGTTGTAAATCTCGGTTCGCTCGAATTGGGTGACCACATCCTGTACACCCGTGCACTTGACGAATTTGACAACTGGAGCATCGTAGCCATCGATACCTTTAATGTAGAGATCGCTTCCGAATTTGCTTTACGTTTTGACGGGGAGAACGATTACCTTGAAGCCGGTGATGTATTTTTTCCTGAAGATGATCTTACCATTGAAGCATGGATAAACCCTGCCGAATTAACAGATTATCATGAAATAATTTTCTGGTACGGCGACAGTGATCGGGTGCAGTTCAGGTTACAGCCCGACGGATCGCTGCTGTATGGCGAATCGGCCAATGGAAACTGGAGCTATGTTACCACCGGAAGTAGTGCTGTGCAAACCAATTTTTGGACACATGTTGCAGTTACTAAAGTAGGGGATTTGTGTAATCTCTTTGTAAATGGAATCCATGCAGGATTCTATCAGTTCGATAACAACCCTGTTACCCATACCCTCCAGATTGGTGGACGGGGCAACGATATGGACCGTTTTTTTAATGGGGATATAGATGAAGTAAGGATCTGGGATGTTGCCCGTAGCCAGGAAGAAATCATGGATAGCTTCTGTGCAAATCTTATCGGAAACGAAGAAGGGATTTACGGATTGTGGCATTTTAACGATGGCCCTGATTCTTCCGTTGCTTCCGATTCAGGACCCAATGGTTTTGGTGCCTGGCTGTACAATATGGAGCCCAATGCGGGCCCGGATTGTTCGTGGATAGAACATGGCTGCACTTTGCCGCCTGCCACCGATCTGGCTTTAGCTGCCATAATTTCCCCCGAAGAATTGATGCTTGCTTCCGAATCTGCAAGTGTAGATATTTCGGTCATGCTGAAAAATTTCGGCATCGAAAGCTATGAAGGAGATGTTACTGTAAGTTATGAATTTAACGGCTCCGGGTCTGTTTCAGAAACAATATCAGTGACTCTTCCGACAGGCGATGCTGAGGAATTTACATTCAGTACATTGTTGGATTTAAGTGTCCCGGATATTTATGAAATAATGGTTTATGTATCGGCGCCCGGAGATGAGAATTCCTCCAACGATACGCTGCTTATTACCATTAATTCCGTTGAAATTGCCCATAGCGTTTACGCTTACAATACTTATGCTAACCAGTCGGGATTACCCGAAGGGCCGGTAGTTTTTGATCTCGAAAATCCCGAGTATCTCTTTTCATTGGCAGATCAGGGCAACGAGGAATACCTGAAGGGTGGGACATGGATGGATGATAAATGGTGGGCTATTGCAAACGACACACTTTACACCATCGACATAATTACCGGAAACAGAACATTTGTTGGTGTTCCCGGAAGTTTTATCTCTTCGCTGGCTTACGATCCGGTTGATGATAAACTCCTCGGCTACTCGTGGGTTAGTTTATATGAAATCGATCCCGTAACCGGAAATTCTAATTATGTTGGATACTCGGGAACTGAAGGCTTTGTTGCGATGGCTTGTACTGATGAAGGAAATCTCTATACACTTAATGTTGAGGATGACCAGCTTTACCAGGTTGATAAAAGCAATGGACAGGCAACGGCTATCGGCCCTATCGGTTTTGATGCCAACTATGAGCAGGATATGGAATATGATCCTGTTTCAGGAAATATCTATATGGCGGCATTTAATGATGGCGCAGGACAGGGTGAGCTAAGAACTATCGATCCATCAACAGGAAATTCAACCTACCTCGGTACTTTCAGGGGTGGGATGGAAATCACCGGTTTTGCCATTCCTTTTGGAAATATTGAACCTCCGATTGCTGATTTTAATGCTGATGTTACCAGCGGATTTGCTCCATTGGAAGTGCAATTTACCGATCTGTCAACACAAGGGTCAGGAGTAATTGATGAATGGTACTGGGACTTTGGCGATGGAAATAATTCCGCTATTCAAAACCCGGATCACATTTATGAAACTCCGGGAACCTATACAGTTTCTTTGACAGTAACAGATATAAATAATTTATCTGATACCGAAACAAAGGTGGATTATATTGAAGTATTTGATGCTGTTGTTTTAGATGCTGAATTTGAAGCCGTGCCCACATCGGGATTTGTTCCTTTAACGGTTAACTTTACTGATCTGTCAACCGGCAACCCGACAAGCTGGGAATGGGATTTTGAAAATGATGGTATGATTGATAGTTACGACCAAAATCCTGATTGGGTTTATGATGAAGCAGGGCTATATTCAGTGAAGTTAACGGTGTATGATAATAAAAGTGCATCTATTGAAATTAAAGAAGACTACATTAACGTTGGCTCATCCAATTATCCTTTCACGCCTGTATGGATTAACCCGTACAACCCTATGACATTTTATGTTTTAGGTGCAACATTCAGTGGTATTGATCTTCAGGCGGGTGATGAAATAGGTATATTTGATGTTGATCCCATTACCGGAGGAGAAATTTGCGTCGGAGCAGGTACATTGGTCCAGCCACTTGTTGGCGGTGAGTATTTAGAGGTAATTGCCTCCATGGATGACGGATTGAATCCTGACCAGGCCGACGGATTTACCCCGGGAAACAGCTTTATTTTTATGTTATATTCACAGACTTCCGGGCTTACCGAAGATGTGGCATATGCGTTTCCCTATCCGGGTTATGACGAAGTGTTTACCTCACAGGGAACTACCATGGTAAACCTGTCAACTTCTGCTGGACTTAATGCAAATTTCTCAGCAGATCTCACCTCAGGCAATGCTCCCTTAACAGTTCATTTCACAGATCTTTCCACAGGTAACCCGACAAGCTGGGAATGGGATTTCCAGAATGATGGCACCGTTGACAGCTACGGGCAAAGCCCTGAATGGATTTATAATGAATCGGGAATTTACACTGTTTCATTAACAGTAACAGATGTAAATGATTTATCTGATACCGAAACAAAGGTGGATTATATCGAGGTATTTGATGCTGTAGTTTTATATGCTGAATTTGAAGCCGTACCCACATCGGGTTTTGTTCCTTTAACTGTAAACTTTACTGATCTCTCAACTGGCGAACCCGATAGTTGGCTCTGGGATTTTGGTGATGGAGAGGTCAGTACACTGCAACACCCTGGTCATGAGTATGCCACTTTCGGCATTTACACGGTGAGCCTGACTGTGTTTAAAGGTGAGGAGGAAAACACAGAGATCAAAGAGGATTACATCGAGGTTTACCAAACCCAAAACGGCGATTGGAGCCAGCAGCATGTTTGCCTCGACAATACACCCGAAGCTGAACTGATGATCCGCGCGGGCGACATCGACAACCTGGGATTCGGTTGGCCGAATGGCTTCGATCCCTTTACCGGACAAAGTACGCCGCAGCATGGATTCCCCTGGACACCCGTTCCGGGCGATGCAGGTGGAACAGACCGCATTATGGTTGTAAGCAGCTACACCGGAACAGGTGTTCCCTGTGGACGCGATGGCTACACGAATACCACGGACAGACCCGACAACCTGCCCGAACCTATCATCATTGATCTTTGCCAGCTTTCTCAGGGAGAGATCAGCTCAGCAGCACTTCAGATTTTTGTTGATGATATCCAGCCCCAATCTTTCTGTTCCCAATTTACAGTGAAGCTCAACGGACAGACTTTTGCTCCGCTTCAGACCTTCATCAACACACTCAACCAGACGGGACCCATTGGCAGAATGCTTACGGTTAGAATTCCTGAAGAATTGCTATACCTTCTTGAAGGAGAGCAGCTTGAACTGGAAATTGACGACTTCACCACGGGTGCCGGTGATGGTTTTTCCATCGACTTTGTTAAGTTGTTGATCAACGAAGGTGCACTGGCACACTCCGGTTCAATTGATGGAAATGTGTATGATGCCGAAACAAGCCTTCCGCTCGAAGGTGCGGCTGTGGAAGCCTCCTTCTGGGAAACAGCGCTTACGATATCTGATGGTTCATACAACATTACCGAAGTTCCTGCAGGATTGGTTTATATCGAATGTCGAAAGGCAGGATATCAAACGGAAACTAAACTTGTAAACCTTTCAAGCGGGAACAGCTACACGGCAAATTTCTGGCTCGAT
>JABMQA010001162.1 GCA_013203545.1 Bacteroidota bacterium | reverse complement strand
CCAGGTTAAAAATGGTTTAAGGCCCATCCGGATGAAAAATGTTTATCTGCACGATTTAAATTAAAGAATAAAATATGAGAATTTCGAAAAGTACAATATGGCTCCTGTTCCTGTTTATGAATGCACATTGGATGTTTGCCCAGACTAAAGTAAAGCAAATCCCGAATAAATACTTAACACCCAACGATACGGTAGGCAAACCATACCAGAGCGACCCGGTTGCAGAAAGTTCAGCATGGTACGTATTCTCCGACAGGGAAGCCAATCCTTTTTATGCTACCCCGGCAAGTGATGTGGTTAAGGGCACATTTGCTTTTCGGGAAAAACTGGCCGTATTGAATATCCAGGGCAACAGGCTGGAGGTGGCAAGAGTCGCAGATATCCATAAAAACAGGCTGATTCCCGGCAATCCTTCCTATTTCATTGACTATGATAAACTTTTACTCTGGTCGGAATGTATGGTTTCGCTACCCTACAAATTTGATAAAAAAGCCATGGTGCTGAATATATGGAGGGAAAACAATATTGAATCGCTTAAACAAAAACCCAAATATTACGATATACCATCTATTAAAGACAGTAAGGAAATCGCTGAAGCAGGAACCTACCAGATCAGGTATGTTTACAAGCAAATACCGGGTTTCGTCCTGGTGGGGAATGATCCGAACATAGATTTGAGCGGGGATCCTGGAGATGTGATCATCGGTTGGGTTCCCACCTCCCACATCACACCATGGGACCACCGGATTGCATGGGAACTGAACTGGCATCCTTCTGCTGCAGCAGAAAGGAAGTGGACAGACCATTCAATAAACGTGGAAAGGGGCGTGCTGATATTCGACAGTCTGGATGCTGCCCGCACATACATAGAAATAGCCCCCATCACAGACATCGGCCAGGTGGAAAAAGTGGCCTATCCCGAAACACCGATCTACAGCACACGGCAACCCGGAAAATTCGACAGGTTTCCCGTATTGAATAACGACACGAAGATCATCGAAGGTTTTGATCCCTACGAGCCACAACGCGTCGGTGTAATTGGCGACATCAGCACCGAGCACGGAAAGCTGGATAAAGCGGTTTACAACAAACTGATACAGGATGTCCTGTCCATCGAAGAAAACCAGCGTAAGGTCAATGTTATTTTTGTGGTGGATGCCACGTTCAGCATGGAGGAGTATGCCGAATCCATTGCCATTGCCCTCGACTCCGCAATGAATTTTATCAACAGGGACCAGGAAAAGCAAAAAACAAAAAATGAATTCCGCTTTGGCGCCATTTTGTACAGGGATGAAGCGGAAGATTTTCCCATTCATCAATACAAAAATTACCTCACCGAAGACATTTACGCCCTTGGCGACTGGATCAAGGCGCACATGGATAAAAAGTATTATGGAAAGGACAGGGATTTGCCGGAAGCGCTCTATTACGGCATTCAACAAGCCATAGATGTTTATGCGCCCGATGAAAAGCAAACCAACTACATCATTGTCATCGGGGATGCAGGCGATCACCAAAGCCCCGGAAAAACCAAAACTTTTGTAAAAGAAGATGCCCTCATTAACAAGCTGGCAGGAAGAAAATGCAACCTGTTAGCCTACCAGGTACACAGGCCTGATGAAATTAAGCAGGACTCGACATACAGGGATTTTGAAAAACAAATCAACCGGATTATGATGAAGACGGCCGAAAAAATCAAAGAACACGAAGTAAGTGAGGCCACTGTACAAAATGATCTGTTAATTTCCCAACCCATTCAACTCCGTACAAATGCTGCACACACATTTTTCAGGTTAAGCCCAAACAGTCCGGTATTTGGCCAGTTACGAACGTCACTACCCAACGACACCTTGTCGATCGACACCCTACAGGTTGAGATTACAAAAAATATTAAAAGAATTCACAGGTACATCAACGAAAAAATAAGCGAAATTGCGCGTATCATCGAAGGCGATTCCATCACTTCAAGTGGTGAAACCGCAGCCGGCATCATTTACGATCTGTTGGCCAAGGGCACATCATTCGAAGATCTGCAAATGTTCATTTCCGAAAAACGCCAGGTATATAAGGAGGGTTTTGTTGCTTTCAAATTAAAAAACCATACCTATCCGAATTTCCAGAATGTGATCTTCATCGAGGAGACGGATTTGAACGGCTTAAAGGAAAACATCAGAAACCTTGTGCTGGCCACCAGGGATACCCTGTCGCCAAACATCATCCGAAACCGGGTTGACAGTACAATGAAAAGAATCTATATTTCCTATGTGGGGAGAACGTCCCCTGAAGAGATGAATAACAAACCCTTCGGTGAATTACTCTACCTGCTTACAGGCTTACCCACCAGGGATAAGTATAAAAAATGGACCATTAATCTAATCAACGACCCCGCTGAGGTATCCGATGCGGATCTGGTGGGTTTTTCAAGGGATATATACCAGACCATGGCACGGCTGACTGAAATTATCAATATGGGCAATGATTACAAAAGTGTGATCCGGGATGTGGGCAACAGCGATATCTATTACTGGATACCGGGAGATGTGTTCCCGCATAATGCTAAACCGGATGATGTGGGTGGGATACTAAATTGAGAATGAGAGATAAAAACATAGGATAATATTAAATTTTTTTAATTATTTAGATGGTTATTCTATTTGTTAGTATTTTATTGACCCCATCCCCGACCCTTCCCCTCAAGGGGAAGGGGGTTGCCCCGTACACGAGCCGATCGATAGCCTTGTGTGGAAGCGTCCTCTCCGCCAGCTGG
>JABMQA010000102.1 GCA_013203545.1 Bacteroidota bacterium | reverse complement strand
TGAAGTATTATCACAACAATATCTTTTCGCTGGTGAATATTCTTCAGGGTATGAAAGACAATAACATCAGGCAAATCGTATTCTCATCATCATGCACGGTTTACGGTCAACCCGAAAAACTGCCGGTTATGGAGGATGCGCCGGTACAGGCTGCCATGTCGCCATATGGAAATACCAAACAGATATCCGAGGAGGTCATTCTCGACACTGTCAAGTCAACTGATCTCGAGGCCATCTTGCTCCGGTATTTTAATCCCATCGGTGGCCATGAAAGCGCAAAAATTGGTGAGTTGCCTTTGGGGGTGCCCAATAACCTTATTCCCTTTATCACCCAAACGGCCATTGGTATCCGTGAGCAACTCAAAGTATTTGGCGGAGACTATCCAACACCGGACGGTACTGCAATCCGGGATTACATTCATGTGGTTGACCTTGCCAAAGCACATGTAATTGCAGTGGACAGAATGTTGAATAAAAAGAATAAATCCAACTATGAAGTCTTCAACCTGGGTACCGGAAACGGTTATTCCGTATTGGAGGTGATCAACAGTTTCGAAAAAATTTCGGGTGTAAAGCTGAATTATAAAATTGTTGACAGAAGGCCGGGTGATGTTACCGAAGTATGGGCAGATACGGGATTTGCCAACAGGGAACTTGGATGGAAAGCCGAAAAGGATATCGACGAAATGAACCTGACGGCATGGAATTGGGAATTGGTTTTGGATAAGCAGAAAAAGAAGTAAAACAAATATTAAAAAAGAACTTATTATGGAAAAATACGATAAGACCATTATGATAACCGGTGGCGCCGGTTTTATCGGATCACATGTGATCAGGCTGTTTGTTAACAAATATCCCAATTACAGAATTGTAAACGTGGATAAACTAACCTATGCGGGTAATCTTGAAAACCTGAAAGATATCGAATCAGAGCCAAACTATAAATTTGTGAGGGCAGATATCGTTGATGGTGAGGAGATGCAAAAGCTCTTTGATGTTTACGGTTTCGACGGTGTTATTCACCTTGCGGCTGAATCGCATGTTGATCGTTCCATTTCCAATCCAACAGAATTTATTTATACCAATATTGTGGGTACTGCCAATCTTTTGAATGCGGCAAAGTTTTACTGGCAGGATAACCCTGAAGGTAAATTGTTCTACCATGTTTCAACCGATGAGGTTTATGGTTCGCTGGGTGATACGGGGTTTTTTGTTGAAACCACCTCCTACGATCCGCGAAGCCCGTATTCTGCATCAAAAGCCAGTTCCGATCACCTGGTAAGGGCCTATTTCCATACCTTTAACCTGCCCGTTAAAATCTCCAATTGTTCCAACAATTATGGCTCGTTCCAGTTTCCTGAAAAGCTGATACCGCTCTTTATCCATAATATTCAGAATAAAAAGCCGCTACCGGTTTATGGAAAGGGTGTAAATATCAGGGACTGGCTTTTTGTGGAGGATCACGCTTCCGCCATTGATGAGATTTATCACAAAGGCAAAAATGGGGAAACCTACAACATTGGTGGTCATAACGAATGGAAGAATATCGACCTGATCCTTTTGCTATGCAAGATCATGGATAAAAAACTGGGCAGGCAGGATGGGGAATCTGCAAAACTTATCAGTTATGTAAAGGACAGGGCAGGTCACGATTTGCGTTATGCCATTGATTCCACAAAGTTGCAAAACGAATTGGGCTGGAAACCTTCACTTCAGTTTGAAGAGGGCCTCGAAAAAACAGTTGACTGGTATCTGGAGAATTCCGAGTGGCTCAATAATGTTACCTCCGGCGATTATCAGAAGTATTACGAAGGGCAATACGTTAACAGATAGCAGGTAGGTTCGGAGTAGTATAAATAGACTATAGTGAAATGGAGCTGTGACTCATTGCAAAAAGATAACCAACCCACATTCAGGCACATTTGGTTTTATCGACACACACAACAAAAGCTGAAAGCCAAAAGAGACTGAATTTTCGCTTATGCTCAGACCATCTATTAGGACTCAATTTATTTAATGTAAAAACAGGTAAGCAAAAATTATAATTACCAATTCTATTATAGCATGGTAATAAAATTGTAACTTTACTGATTAAATTTAGTCGGTTTAAATAATTATGAAAACAGCATTATTTGAGCAAAATATCCTTGACCTTAACTTTTCTTTTATAATCCAAAAAAAAGAAAATGGAATATTATTGACAAATAATTATGAAACTATTGATACGAACATTGCCTCACCCGATATTCTGTTTGCATTGGAAACAGCCAAACTTAAATTCAATGCTGATGCCGTATATTTTCGATATTTTCAGGACGGAAGGGCAGCTGTACCTCAATTGTACCTGTTCGACTATACGCAAAAGAATCTAACTAATGAAGAAAAGAACCGGATTCATATCCAAATGTGGAATGGCTATCAGGTTCCTGCTTATATCATTATTGAAAAATCTTCGGTAAGCGTATATGATTCCCGAAAAAAACCTAAAGAAAATAAAAGCAGTTATGCCAGTGAGATCATCAAACTGACAGGTGAAGCCATAAAGGGCTTCCAAGCCAAGAGTTTTGATGACGGTTTATTTTGGGATGAACAGGACGAAAAAAAGGATTTCCAATTTGAGCAATCTGCTACAAGGGACTTAATTCGGGGTTTGAAAAATGTATATGAAGACTTCCAAAAACAATCTGGTCTAAACAATCATGTAGCACTGAAACTACTTGTCCAAAGTCTCTTGATAAAATATTTAGAGGAGCGGGACGAAAAAAGTGCCAGCGGCTATTTTGCAGGTACATATTTCAAGAAAAACTTCGGGTGTGAAAATTTTTGCACCACTATCCGTAAAGGGAAATTATTGGATTTATTAGACCAACTGGCCAAAGATTTCAATGGAAAGATATTTGATTGGCATAAAGAAGATGAAAAAGAAGAAAGGGGTGCCATTCAAAAATCAGAAGTTCGAAAACTTGCGAATTACCTTGATGGCGATAATAAAGATAGTCAATTTGTGCTTTGGCGATTGTATTCATTTTCGCATTTGCCGGTGGAGGTCATCAGTTCGGTATATGAAGAGTTACTTACAGACAGTAAAGATATTGTCTACACACCGGAAATGATTGTCAGCACTCTGGTGGATGAATGTATGCCTTTGAATAATCCCCAGCAGGATTTTAAGCTGATTGACGTAAGTTGTGGTTCTGGAATATTTCTCGTAAAAGCATATAAACGTATTGTACAATGGTGGAGATATAAACAATGGTTGAAAACAGGAAAACTGACTAAACCTTCGTTGTCCGTATTAAACGAACTGCTTTTAAAATGCATACACGGAATAGATATAGAACTGGATGCCATACGTTTATCTGTATTCAGTTTGGCATTGGCAATTTTGGATGAAGTAAACTTAGATCCACCAACATGGGGTAAATTAAAATTCCCCGATTTAAGTGAAAATATAATTGCAAAAGATTTCTTCAGGTTTATCACCAATGACCCAGTAGCGGAATTTGATTTGGTAATCGGCAACCCTCCATTTAATCTACAACCGGTTGAGAAGAAAGGCAAAGAGCCGAAAAGAAAAGAATATTTTGAAAAACTTAGGGTTGAAACAGGATACAATAGCGGGATTAGCATACCAGATGAAAACCCGGCATTACACTTTCTGGTTCAATCCATGAAGTTGCTTCAACAGGATGCCTTGCTATGCTTAATTCAGCCTTCGGGGCCATTGCTCTACCAAAAAGACCTCGTCTTTAAACAGGAATTGTTTTCCAAATACAATCTGTTACAAGTTATAGATTTTACTAAACTGGCAGATAAGCTTTGGGGTAAAAAAAATGTGGCTACGGCTGTAGTATTTTTACAAAAATCTATTCCTGATAATGAAGATGTATTGCACTTGGTTGCAAATCGTACTTTGTCAAACACAAACCGTCTGTTCTTAGAATTTGACGCTTATGATTTTCATTTAGTCAGCAAGGAAACCGCTCTGAATAATCCCTATGTCTGGAAAACGAATTTATTGGGTGGCGGAAGGATTGTGCAATTGGTTGAAAGGTTGTCAGAATTACGGACACTTGGAGAATTTTTAGAAGAAAAAGAAAATTATGGGTGGGTAAAGGGCGAAGGATTTATCGAAAAAGGCGATAAAAATCAAGCAGAATATATTACGGGTAAGGATTTTTTGCCCACTGAATCATTTACTGAAAAAAGTATAGAAATTAATAATCTACCTAAATGTACTATCAAGTATTTTCATAGACCGAGAAAAAAAGAATTGTATAACCCACCTCATTTATTAATTAGAAAAATTCTTGGGAAGGAAAAACTAATAACAAAATATGTAGACAAATATTTAACATTCCTTAGTGATATTTTTTCAATTTACGCTCCAAATATAGACAAAAACGAATTAGTTAAAATTTCTAACTATTTAGAGTCAAGTGGTGCTCTATTACGTTTTTACATTCTATCCACTAGTAGCAGAGTAAAGGTAAATAAGTCAACTTCATTATATGATGAAGATATTTTGAATATTCCTTATCCTGAGAACATATCGGAAATTAAACTTTCCTTAGCAGAAAATATAGTACTCAAAGATTCAATATTGTATTTCCTAAGCTCTGGTTTTAAAAACGGTTTTGAGCAAAGCATTTCAGAAAAGCAAATTCAACAATTCTCAGATATTTTCTGCCAAACATTAAACAGCATATATAAATCAGAAGGAAGATCTTTTCAATTATTTAAAGTACTGGATGCCGGTAAATATTCTGCCTTACATTTTGAATATACGGCTGGCAATATTGAACCAGAAGTAGAGTTAATAGAGAATTTGGAACAATATATAAACGAGGTAATTCCTACAAGAAAAGAGAATCAAGAAAACACTCATATCCAGAAAATCATGAAAGTCTATGGACAGGATTGTATTATTTTAGCCAAGCCTAAGCAATTGCGATACTGGTTACCCTCAATCGCACTAAGGGATGCCGATGAAACATTTGCTGACTATATTAAAGCCCGATATCCGAATGCTTAAAGATAGTCAGCCTTCATATCAGTGGCCAAGCTGTAATGATCTTAGCATTGTACCTAATATAGAGGTTAATAAAATATTAGAGTTTATTGATAATAATATCCCCAGCTTTTATCCCTACTACCAATCCAGAAAAGATTCCGACAGAGAAAATAGGATAAGTGATTTTCTGGTGCATCATTTTGAGCTTTGCAAAATCGAACAATCGGGAGGCTTCTTTCCCTATAGATTTAGCAAAAACCCAACCCAACCACATTCGGGAAAAGAGACTGACGTTGGTGTTTTTGTTATGACAAGAAGCCAAAAACCTATTCCCATTATTGAGTTTGAAGCAAAAAGGTTTTCAGAAACGTCCAATAACAAAGAATATGTTTCTGGAGATAGAGGTGGCATTGAACGTTTTAAAAGAGGGCATCATTCATCTCATCTGTCTGTCTGTGGTATGTTTGGTTATGTGCAAAGCCGCACTTCTCTGGAATGGATTAGAAAAGTTAACGAATGGATTGATGAATTATCACGAAACAATATAGACCAATCAATTGACTGGACAAACGAGAAAGAACAACTTGTAAAAACAAATTCATTTCCCAAAGTTGAAAAACTTTCTTCTCATCATACCCGGAAACAATCAAATGACATTATCACCCTTTGGCATTATTTGATTGAACTTAACTAAGAAGAATCGGGTACAGTTTAAAAAATCAGCCTGACATAAAAATTGGATGAATTATGCCAATAGCTTTTCATCCAAACATATTGTCAAGCCCCGCTATTCAATGTACACACCAAAGCTTGTCAAAGAGTGTGTCTAACAAATCATATGGATACTGAAAAAATAGCGCAGGCACAATAATAAACAAAGGTCATTTGGTGGATAGTAATATATTTGAAATTTATTTGCATCGTGGTATATTTCGGAAACGAGTGCCCTTCCGATAACATAATCCCGAAAATTATGCCCACCTTTTATTTCTCAGCCTTTTCAACAGGTTCTGCAAAACTAAAGGTATGCAATATCGCCTCCATCTGACGCGCCAGGTTTTTCTTTTCCTGGCTCGGGTTGTACACAAATCCGCCAATGGTAACCACACGGTTGGTTTGTTCATCAACCAGCGTATAGCTCAAAAACGGGCCACCCATAAAATCACCTTCCAGTTCCCACAATCCACGCATCTCCACGGCAAAATGACCTTTGAAATCGATCTTTTTGGTAACGGGAGGCTCAATCACCGATACCTTCATGTATGATCCATCCGAAGGCCCCGGTATATATCTTCTGGTGAGCGAATCCCTGACGCCAATGATGTGATCGCTTGAAAATGCAATGGTGTCGGTGTAAGGGTAACTGTAAAACAATAATCCCTGGCTAAACCGCTCGGCTTCACGGCGTAGCCACAAAAAATTATCCGCATCAACGGCAATGTGAAAATCTTTGGGAATGGCCATGTCGATACCGAACTTATCGATGAGCAGGTTTTTAAATTCCATGCTCCGAATGGATGAAAACGCCAGGTTAACACGCCGTCTCTCACTTTTGTTGAAAAGCTCAATAAAGGCCTCCTTGTGCTTGTCGAACTCCTCGAAAAAAGTTTCTTTGTCGGGTACGGTCATTTTAACCACACGCTGGGGCTTGGCCCACAAGTCTTTTTTCGTTTCAAGAACCGGCTTTTCAAAATCGGGGTTCACATCTACAATAAAGATGTTGTGATGTGTTTTGAACATTTTCGAAAAATTTGGCTCGGCCACATGCGCCATGGTGTAGATATTTTCGGGTTGAGGCAATCCTGCCTGGTACTGTCCAAACCAGGATTGTATGGTATTACCCATCTTGCCGTTCCAGTCGGCATCGCTGTTGGTTACAACCAGCATTTCGTTGGTTTTGCCCGTGGAGGGTTGTAAACCTGATTTATCAAATTCACATGAAGTTAAAACAACTAAAAGGGCAAATGCTGTGATAAATGAAATTTCTGAGAAGATTAATTTTGTCATTTTTTTCTGTATTAGGTGATGGAGCCAGATATTAACTAACAATAGCAACCTTTAATTTTTGACCGGGTTTTATTTTCCGGGTATTGGTGATGTTATTCAACCGCTTTATTTCGTTTACGGTCACACCATCGTATTGTTTGGCAATGTCCCACAGGGTGTCGCCGCGTTTTACGATATGGTACATATATTTCACGTTCCCATCAACCGTTGCAACAATTTCAGTGGCAGGTTCGGCTGTTTCTTCAGGTTTATATACAACAAGTTTTTGTTTTGGAAAAATGGTGGAAGATTTCAGGTTGTTCCAGTTCTTAATATCTGTTGTGGAACATTTGTATTTTGTTGCAATCAACCCTAAATTTTCACCGCTTTTTACCACATGAACCGACTTTTCTGAAGATCTTTTCGTGTTCAGGGTGGAAGTGGAAATTTTGGGGGCGGCATTTGGATTGGCATATACAATTAGTTTTTGTCCGGGATAAATGGTCGAACTGCGCATATTGTTCCACCCTTTTAAATTTGAAACAGAAGTATGATATTTCATGGCAATATGCCCTAACGTCTCACCACTCCGCACAAAATGAATATCGCGTTGTTTGGCTTGTTCTATCTGCGCCAGCAGCTTATCGCGCTGAATGCCCTTTTTGGTTTTGAAATCATATATTTCTTTTTCGTTGGAAACAAATGCACCCGCGTACTGCCTGGGAAGCCTTAATATATATTTACTTTTTTCATTAGCCGGGATCACGCCTTTTTTAAAGGAAGGGTTCAGGAATTTAATATCATCATATGGGACGTTTAAATACTCTGAAATCTGATCAAATGAAAGGACATCATTTATGTGCAGCGTATCGATATTATCATAGAAAATGCCTGGTTGCACAGGATAAATGTTATGTTCCGTTGAGTGATTCATAACATAGTTAACAGCAATAAATGCCGGAACATATCCCCTGGTTTCCCTGGGAAGAAAGGGCCAGATAGCCCAGTAATTCTTTACTCCTCCTGCACGGCGGATGGCTTTGTTAACATTGCCTGCGCCTGAATTATAAGCTGCCAGCGCCAGGGACCAATCGTTGTAAATATCATAAAGGTCCCGGAGGTGTTCGCATGCTGCAATGGTGCTTTTGTAAGGGTCATACCTGTCGTCAACGTATGAGGTTACCTTTAGCCCGTAAACCTTTCCGGTTCTGTACATAAACTGCCACAGGCCCTTTGCCCCGGCACGTGACCCTGCATTTGGAATTAGCGCCGATTCTACAACTGCAAGGTATTTCAACTCAAGTGGCAGATCGTATTGATCAAGGATTTCCTCAAACATCGGGAAATAAATATCGGACAATCCCAGCAATCGGGATGTTAACCCGCGTTTTTTTACGGCATAAAGGTTAATGAAATTTTTTACCGTTTTGTTATAGGTGAGTTCAAATGGTGTCTGGCTGTTTAATGCCGCAATCCTGGCCTCATAAACCGAATCAGGGAAACTGGGGATTTCATTTTTTCCGTAACCAAAAGTGTTCAACCCTTCAGCATTGGAAACAAACGGGATGTTGTTAAAAAATTTGGAAGTTACCACGCTGTCAAGCATTTCAATCACATCGGATTGTTCTACAATTTCAGTTGAAATCAGTGGATCGTCCAGTTGCTTAAACGAAAAATATTCCAACGAATCATCAAATGCCACCGACTCTATTTCGGGAACCGAGTCGGGATGGAAGTAAACCACTGTGTCGTTTTGATGAATGATTGTGTCAATCTGATAAACAGTTGAATCATTATTGGAAAAAGCAGTGGTTGGGAACAAGGTATATATGGCCGGAATAGCATAACTTATCAACAAGGTAAATGGCTTTCTGAATGCTGTTTTCATAATACAATTTTGATCTTATTGTTAACTGATCTCTTAATAACTTATTGCGCACTTGGCAAAGTTATTGATTTTATTAAAAACTCAATTTTTAGATGTAAAAACCTTAGGATAATTATAACTGATAAATGTATTCAACCTCACTTCGGGAGTTAGAGGATATAGTTTATAAAGCTCATTTTCATGGCGAATTTCTTGAGTATGATATCCAGAATCTGCTCAGTGAAATTTTTATGCACAATGATAAGATCCCATCCAAATATTTTCATGGCCTGAAGTTGCTTCTTTTGCAAATCAGTAACCTCGACAAGTCAACAAATTTCGGATATTTCTTTTACGAATTGCTACAGGAAAATCTTTTCCCATTTTGTGAAGACGTACTCAGGGTATCTGTCAAAACCGAAAAATGCTACAATCTGAATGATAAGGCACTCAAATCGTTTATCATTACCAACCTGATCAACAATATGGTTGAGCCGAAGCAAATCATTCAGTTCGACAGGTTTGTTCCCGAAGGGCATGGGACACATTTTTTGAACATTCTTAATGAACTCGATAATACAGGCCGTCACATTCAGATTAATTCAGGGTGTAATATAATGGAGGTTTTGTTCTTCGCCATCCAAAACAACAACTTTCCGCAGACCCAGAAAAAAGTTTCCTGTATTGTTTCATTCTTAAATATAAAATCTATTCTTCCCTCACTTATTGGTAAGTCTTTGCTGTTTTTAAAAGGCACCAATCAGAGTCTGGACGACATCATCTTATTAATGCATTACCTGAGGGCCATCCAGTTAATATCAGGCGACACCGAACAAAACCTGCTGGATGAGTGGTTCTTTTATAGGGATTCACTACCCGAAGAGGTTATCTTAAAAGCTGCATTCCTGAATGTTAGAAATGAGTTGAGTGACTATCTAAGGCAAAAGGAACAAAGCCATTTCACCATTACCGTATAATTCCAAACCGAATTATTCATCCCGCAATCCCGTCACAGACTTCGGGATTCGGGAGCAGGCCGCAAAGTACTTTAATAAAGCGCAATTAGCACAGGGATCAATTCCTAATACCCAAAATTGAATTTCTCTGATGACTGGTGAATTTTCCGAATGACAAAATATTTCACCCCTCCCTATCTACTGAATAGCCACGATACCAGCAGGAATATTGCAACGATGGCGATAATCCAAACCAGGGAATTCCCCATTTTACTCTTATGGGTTATCTTTTGATCCCGGGGCATGTCATCAACGTATGAATGTGTTTCCATCTCAATCTTATCAGCCCTTTCGAAATCTTCATCAGTAAAATAGTAATTTACTTCAGGAACAAAAAAGTCATTTCCCTCCG
>JABMQA010001161.1 GCA_013203545.1 Bacteroidota bacterium | reverse complement strand
CAAAAACTTGACAAACCCTTCTTTGATTTCGGATATTTGTAAAACGAAATCTGAACCCGGCCATGCTAAAACATTATCATATCGAAATAAGAGGAAAAGTTAACCGGCAAGGGTATAAATTACAAACCATGATCCTGGCAAACAGATACACAATTCAAGGCAAAGTTTCCGAAGGTAATAACCTCATCGAAATTGAAGCAGAAGGGGAAGAGGCAAAACTTGATACTTTTGTTGCTGCCTGCAAAAAGGAAATGAATGGTGACAGAATTGATGAGATGACCATCGAAAAACGCCCCCTTGCTTACTACGACGAATTTATAATTCATTAAATAAATCAGCCTAACAAATTTAAAACCTAACACAATGAAAAAAATTCTTACACTTTTACTGATTATGATTGGCCTTACGGGATTTACACAAAAAGTAACCAATACCTGGGATGGCAGTTACAACTGGTACTGGCACAACGATGCCAACTGGTCTTTAAACCATATCCCAACTTCTACCGAAGATGTAATAATCCCAAACGGGATGTCCCGTTATCCCAGGGTCGATTTTTACGATGAAGAAATCAAATCGCTAACCATCAACAGCGCAGCATACATCAAAATTGCTGCATACCAATTGAGCATTAGTGGAAACGTGGATGTTTATGGTGAAATTGATATGGATAATACCGACGCCGAATTAGCCTGTAACAATATTACATGGCACAGTGGCTCCGAAGCACAAACCACCGGCGATTGTGTATTTTATGTAAATACAACATGGGAGTTTGCAGCCGGTGCAGATGTGCAATTGGACAATGGTTCTGTTTACTTCCTTGGGAGTGGTAATAACTATATTAGAAGCAAAGATATCGATTGCTATTTTAATCAAATATGGGTGAATAAAACCGGAGGCGTGCTTGGAAACAGCAGCCAGTCATCAGCAACATGTAAGATTAAGGGCAACCTGTATTTAGTCGGAAGCAACTACGATTTTTTGAGTTACTCGTCTGAAACTATTCAAATGGGTGGCAATTTTCTCAATGGCGAAGCAACAATTAACGTTGCCCTGGATAATGGAACCATTGAATTCACCGGCAACGCTTCAAGCATTAATTTTCGTCCTCAGCCCGGTGATTACTTTAACAATCTTATCGTCAATACCGGGAGTTACGACATGGATATGAGCACAACCTATACAACAACCTTCGAAATAAAAAATGATGTAACAATCAACTCCGGTCGCCTGGATGTAAACAGCATGAATTTGTTAGTGGGCGGTGACTGGACAAACAATGTTGGATCTGCAGGATTTTATGAACGAACCGGAAAGGTAACATTTAATGGCGTCACACAACAATACTGTTCAGATGAAACCTTCTATACCCTGGAAGTTAATAAAAGTGCTTACGCCTTAAGAATGAATGGCTCCGACGTGGTTTGCGCTGAATACGACTGGACCGACGGGGCGATAGATGTTTTAAGCGGATCCTTTACAGCCAATGAACTTTTGGATATTGGGATTGCCGGCGAATGGTTTGTAAATGATGAAGTTCACCTTCACCAAACGGATAGCTATGTAGATTTACTGGGAGATCTTTATATTTTTGATGGTGGCTATATGCATGTGTATGGCGGAAATGACGACAGCTACTGGCCCTATGGTGCTGCCGGAAGCCATGTTAGAATTGATGATGGTGGGGCTATTAAATTCCATGATGTGGGTATTGAAATCAGGCCAACAGGAACTTTAACCACCGATATGACCGGGGGGTGGATTGGCATGATCGGGGATTTTACCGTTGACCGGACAGGGTTTGATGCCCCTGGCACCTTTTGGGCTATGTTGGGTACAAGCGATACAGATGTTAAAATTTTAAATGGATCAATTTACCAACTGGATATTGCAAAAGGCAGTGAAAAAACCAGTGATTTGATTTCACAGGAAAATTTATATGTCCCGGACGAATCTGAACCAGGTACCGGAATATACAGCAAAGGATTTACCAGCAGGGAAGGAAAGGTTTACGAGCCCTCCGAGGCAAACACAGTGAAGGCATCAGGAGATGTTTCGGTGAGGCATATGGTAGTCTATAATGGAACCTTTGACCTTAATGGGCATGATGTTGATCTTTGGGGTAATTTTACTATGAATAGCGAGGGAACGTTAAAGATGGGCAACGCAGGAGATAATTTAACCTTTGAAGATATTTATTGGAGTTCCGGTTCATCCGATTTAATCACAAACGGAAATATTTATTGTAACAATAGCTGGCATTTTAATGATGGCACCAATGCCCAGTTGGGAACTGGGAATACGGTTCACTTCACCGGTTCCGGATTACAATTTTTCTACTGCAAGGATGCCAATGCTGAATTTGGAAATGTTTCCATCGAAAACACAAGCTCAACTACCTGGCTCCACAGCACCAGTACTTATGATATGCATGTGACCGGAAACATGGGTGTGAAGAGCTGGGCAGATTTCTACATTCAAAGTGAATACCTGTTGGTCGATGGATATCTTGATATATATGGTGATGGACGCATGAGTTTATATGGGAACGGTTTACTTACCAACAATTCCGATTTTGTATTGGATGGTGAACTTGATGTGGGCGTCGGAGATGTGATAATAAATGGAAACTTCGAACTGGAATCTACCGGTATTCTCACTATTACTACCGGTAGCTTTCATACCGAAGGAGCATCATCTTATATCGACATTCGCGGTACAATAAACATGTCGAACGGAGTGTTTGAATCCTCGAAAAATTTGCGCATTTTATCTACTGCAGACTGCAATATTACAGGAGGTATTATCCGGGTAAACGGATTTTATGCAACTTACGGTGGGACATTTAGTCCCGGTGGCGGAACAATGGAAATCCGGACAAATAACGGGAGCTTGGGACCTGTTGAATGCAGCAATGGCAATCGATTTGTTCACCTCGATATTAATTCAACTGTGATTACCGGAGGGGCACACCTCGATTCGGATATCCTTGTGGCAGGTCAGTTACGAATTTTGAACGGTAGATTGAGGCTTGATGGTTTTACGGCTGAGGTTGATATGGATACATATATTTATTCGGGAGGCGGTTTGATGCTGGATGATTCCGATGACCTGCTGATTGCTCATGGGGATATTAATTGGTTACTTGGGTCGTATGATGAGGTCACTACAGGAGAAATTCATGTAGATGGCAACTGGAATTTCGAGTATGGTACCAATGCCCAACTGGGCTCGGGTAATGTTGTCCGCTTCACTGGCGGGGGTTCTTCATCAATTTACAACTATGATGCTGACGCTTCATTTGGTAATGTTGCCATGCAAAAAAATTCGGGTTCAAACATTTACATTAATGGCGACAGCCCCTATCCAATCTATTGTACCGGAGGATTATCAGTAGAGAATAACAACAATTTCCACATCCAGAACGAAGACCTTATCGTTGACCAGGGTATTTTTATAGGAAGCGGTGCGCTGGTGGATGTGTCACCAAGTGGAAGCATCCAGGATGGCAACGACCTCGATATTTATGGAACCTTAGATGTTGGCGGTGCGGAAGTAGAAGTAAATGGCGACTTTAACCTCTCATCACTTGGAACAGTTACAATTACCTATGGAAGCCTGATTTGCAACGATCCCTGGGATAATACCAACAAAGAGATTCGGGGCAACTTCAACCTTACCGGTGATGGTCTTTTTGAAATGACCAATAATTCCATACAAATCTATTCCACGGCCAATTGTAATATTACTGACGGAACCTTTCGTGTTGGCGCACACTTTTTTGCCTCCAATGCTGGCACGTTCCAGCCCACTGGAGGTACCTTTGAAATGTCGGATGGATATTCCGGAGGACAGATATTCTGTTATAACGGCAACCATTTTTACGATCTGGGTATCAATGACAACACCCTTGCCGGGGAAGATATTACGGTTAATCACGACCTGAACATCAATACGGGGACATTTAATGTGAATGATAAAATAGTGGCTGTTGGCCACAATGTAAATATTTACAGCACTTTGCAAATGACCAATTCTTTGGGTGTACTTGAATGTGGGATTAGGGTTTCCTGGATGCCCGGATCAAATGATGACATTACAGCTGGAAATATTTACGCAAGTACCTGGACCTTTGAGGATAGCACCAATGCTCAACTCGGAACCGGAAACACCACCCACTTAAGTTCAGGTAACTCCCCCTACGATCCTGACGCGGAATTTGGAAATCTGGTAATCGGAGCTTGGTCCAAGTCTGCTTCCCCAATGGATAATATGATAAAGCACAATAATGAACCATCAGACATTTGTGTGGAAGGATCCGGCTTAACCAATAATTTATCCCCCGTGGATGGAAAAACTATTTATCCGCGAAGGGTGGCAGGAAACTGCACACACTTATCGCCTTTGGAT
>JABMQA010001160.1 GCA_013203545.1 Bacteroidota bacterium | reverse complement strand
TTGTTTGCCACTGCGTCAACCGCATTTCTCAACATGTTGATCAACACCTGGGTGATTTGCTTTTCGTCCGCCGCTATGGTAAGGTTCCTTTCAGAAATCTTAACAGATGATTGAATACTGCAACGGTTAAACTCATCCTGAAATAATATGACAACCTGGTTCAGCATTTCCCCAATATTCATAACCGATAGTTGCAGTTTAACTGTGGAAGAGATCGTTTTATAGCTTTTCACAAAATCCATCAGACCGATACCGCGCTTCTCAATTACTTTAAGGCCTTTATAGGTGTTCGAAATAATCTTTTGATGTCCTTCTTCAATCGAATCAGGTAATCCTGCATCATCAAAACCGGAAATTAATGAAGTGGTAACCGAGGTAATTGGTGTAACCGAATTAAGAATTTCATGCCGCAAAATACTGATCAGTTTCTGCCAGCCCTCTACCTCTTCCTGGCTTATTTCATTGCTGATATCCTGTATAATAGCAATGTTCAGATTTTTATTTGCCAGGACTATTTTCGAAACCTTAATGGATAAAGTTTTTGCTTCACCTTCAACCCGAACCTTTCGCAAAGCGGATTTGAAATTGCCCGAAAAGTTTATATCTTCAGCAAGCGCCGGATATCTGGCAAGTAAAATATTGGTTTTTGCCAGTGATTCAACGGCCAGGATATGACGGATCGCATGGTTTGATAGCGTGATTTTACCAGAATGGCCATAAACTAAAACACCCACATTCAACCGTTCGATCAACACACTCAAAAACTGATGTTCTGCTTCTTTTTCAAATTTTACGGTTTGATATTCCCTGGCAATTTGATTGAGAAGATTTTCTATTTCAATAAAATATTTGTCACGATACGGTGATACAAAATTTGGATTTTGATCGTTGACACGAAAGCTATCAAGGAATTTTAGTGTTTTTCGGGCTGATCTCACTGAAGACAAAATCAACGAAACGGCAACAATCAGTGTCAGGGCTGCAAATCCATAAGGTGAGAATTGGAGGTAATCTTTTTGTAGCGACCAGATAAACAAAAAGATAAATAGTACCAGCAATAGTACATGCATGGTCACAATGGCGAGATATCTGTTAAAGGTCATATTTTTTAATTTTACGGTACAGTGTGGTTCTGGCAATACCCAGCTTTGCAGCCGCTTTCGAAAGGTTTCCTTCGCAATGGGCCAGGGTAATCTCCATTAGTTCTTTTTCATGCTGGTAATATCCCGGAAGGTCATCTGACAGTTTTGCCGGCTTCTCCTCAAATTGAACAGCTATTTCATTTTGCGTTAATATATCACCATCGGTCATAATTACTGCATTTTCGATTACATGGTCGATCTGACGGATGTTTCCCGGCCATGAGAAACTAATAAAGTCCCTCATAAGGGAATCGTTTATTACCAATTGTGGTTTGTTGTATTTCTTTTTATAGCGGTTTAAAAAATGTTGAATGAAAACCGGAATATCCTCTTTTCTTTCCCTGATGGGAGGTATTTCTATCTGTACGGTATTGATCCTGTAGAATAAATCCTGTCGGAATTCACCGGTCTTCACTGCTTCCGAAAGGTTACAATTTGTAGCACATATCAACCTGAAATCAACCTTTCGGGGCTTATTTGATCCCAGTCTTGTAAAGGTTTTATCCTGCAAAGCCGATAGTAATTTAGATTGGTGCGCAGGTGAAAGATTCCCTATCTCATCCAGAAACAATGTGCCTTCGGCTGCGAGTTCCAGTCGTCCCGGCCTGGGGCTTTTGGCATCGGTAAATGCCCCTGCTTCATAGCCAAATAATTCGCTCTCGAATAAACTGCCTGGCAATGCGCCCACATCAATCTTTACAAATGAGTTCCCGGAACGGTCAGACATTTGATGGATTTTTCGTGCAATCACCTCTTTGCCGGTACCGTTGTCACCCAGAATCAAAATATTGGTATCGGTATTAGCAACCTTTTTTAAAACTGAAATGATTTTTTGAAATGCAACTGAATTTCCGGTAATCATTTCATCTATATCCGATGTTTCCTGAAGTAGTGCCTGTTTTTGTTTTAACTCGTCAAGTTGCATTTTGGTTCGCCGCATCTCACGTGCATTGAGGATGGTGGTCAACAGTTTGTTGTTGTTCCAAGGTTTCTCCACAAAATCAAAAGCACCTTTTTTTATAGCCTTCACGGCAAGTTCTATACCGGGGAATGCTGTGATAAACACAACAGAAATAATCGGATTGTGAGATAAAACCTGAGATAACCAGTACAATCCCTCGTTTCCTGATTTGACAGAAGCCGTAAAATTCATATCAAGTACAACCACGTCATAATCATGTTTCTTCAGTTCGGATGCGATCATCCCGGCATTGCTGATTGTTGTGACCTTTTCAAAATAATTGTCAAAGAGCAACTCAAGCGAAAAAAGTATTTCCCTGTTGTCGTCAACTACCAGTATGTTTCCCTTTTTAGTCATAATCACTTGCTTTGCTGTAATTTGTTGTCATTTGCTTTACTGTGGATATGACCATCAATAACGGCCAATGACCATCAATGACAACCAATGACAACCAATGACCATCAATGACCCCAAATGCCCCCGAACGACAAAATATCTCACATCTCACAAAAAGAACAGCCACCTAAATAATTACTCCAAAATTAGAAAAATGTATCGGAATACAACACAAAAATGTAGCGAATCGCAACAGGTGAAAAATTATTTTGTATCTTATGGTTTGAATTTCATCTATTTATGATACTGGCATCTCAATTGCCCTGTGGTCACGAATTCATTATCACACAAATAAATTAATTTTAACATCCATATTATGAGCTGGCATTACTTACTTCTTACACTTCGCACATTAAAAAAGTCACTGATTTTTACCTTTATCAATCTGGGTGGGCTGGTAATTGCCATGACCTGTGCCTTTTTGATTTTTTTATACGTAGTCAGCGAATTGGGAACAGATAGGTTCCATCAAAAAAAGGATGATATTTACAGGGTTTATACTACGTACGTGCGAGACAATGGTGAAATCTGGAATTTCAATTCAACACCCAATATTCTTGCCCAAACGTTGCTCGAGACGTATCCTTTTATAAAAGAGGCTACCAGGATTGCTGACTATAATTACTTTTATGGTGGGCAGTACATCTTGCATGATGGGAATTATATAAGGGAATCGTCCTTCATTGCTGTTGATCCCGGATTTTTTAAAACTTTTTCGATTCGGCTATTGCTAGGAAACAACGATAACCTGATCAATGACATGCATTCGATTGTTATTTCTAAAAGGTTGGCCGGTAAATATTTCCCTGGAGAGAATCCTGTTGGTCAGATGCTCACCATCAAAAACTACAACACCGAGGAGGATTTTCAGGTAACCGGTGTATTTGATGACCTGCCGGCCAATTCAACCATCAAAGCGGATGTTATTGGCAACATCAACCTGGTTTATGATATGTACAAAGATCGTGGCTGGTCGATTTCAGGTATTACCACATTTGTTTTACTTGATCATGCCCGGGACACTGATGGTTTTGAAGAGATGTTGTTGGATTTTGCAAAAACCCAGCACCCCGACAGAACTTCAACCTATCATTTGCAAAACCTGAAAGATATTTATTTCCATTCGGATTTCTTTCGCTGGGGAGACGAAGATACCGGGGACTATTCAAATATGCTGCTGTTTTCGCTAATAGGATTTATCATTCTGATTATTGCAAGCATCAACTATATGATCATATCCACAGCCAGATCAGCCGAACGTAGGGTTGAGTTTGCCATCCGCAAGGTTTTTGGTGCGGATCGCCGTACCATTTTCAAACAAATTTTTATAGAATCGCTGGTTGTTGCCGTGATCGCCCTGCCAATTGCCATGATCCTTTCGGAACTGCTGTTGCCGGTGTTGATCAACCTGACAGGCAAAGAGATCAGCATACATTATCTTTCCAATCTGCCTTATCTCATTGGTCTTTTCGCTATTGCACTTTTTGTTTCTTTTTTGTCGGCAGGATATATTGGATTTTATGTTTCACGGTACAATCCTGAGGAGATATTTAAAAAACGAATCTCCGGCCAAAGCCAGCGTTTCAATTTCAGAAAGGTGTTGATTACATTACAAATTGTCGTATTTCTGGTGTTGTTAATTTTTGCATCTGTAATTATGTTACAAATGGATTTTGCAGGAAAGAAAAGCACAGGGATCCAGCCCGAAAACCTGGTTCTTATTAATCCTCCCCACGATCACAATTTATTTACCTGCAAAACTTTTACTGATGAGATATTAAAGAATCCGAAAATTATAAATGTGTCGGAAGTAAATGCCGGGATATTTACACCGGTCCAAACAATCTCAACTGCATCTCTGCCTGAAAACCCTGACCGCAACGTTGATCTGCAGATATTAAGGGGTGATTGTAATTTTTTCGATACCTACGGATTTCAATTAACAGACGGTCGGAATTTCGACTGCCACAGCAGTACCGATTCTTCCAAAGTCATCGTAAATCAAACCCTGGTCAACGAACTGAATATTACAGATCCGGTTGGTAAAGAGATACTGTCGGGTGGGGAAGATAAAATGATAATAATAGGTGTTGTACAGGACTTTCACTTTACATCGATACATACAGAAATTTTACCGACCGCAATTACCCTTGGTGCAAAAAATGAGTTTATGTGCCAGATTGCGGTAAAGTTTCACGGACAAGACGTCCGGCAGGTTATGTCTTTTCTCGAGGAAAAATGGGATCAATTCGGCCCCAATGGAAGGTTTGAATATGAGTTTTTTAACGATCACATGCAGGGATTGTATGAAAAAGACAGGAAATTGGCTGATATTATTATCATCTTCACGCTGGCAGCAATATTCATTTCATCGATGGGTTTGTTTGGTTTTTCACTCTATTCCACCCGGCAACGCATCAAAGAGATTGGTATTCGAAAAGTGTTTGGGGCAGGCACCGAAACCATTGTCAGGATGATCCTGAAAGAACTGGTTATCCTGGTGATAATTGCCAACCTGATAACCTGGCCGGTTGCATATTTTATTTCTGAAGGCTGGCTCGCAAATTTCGCTTACCGGATTCATGTACCCATCTGGTTGACGCTGGTTTCACTGGCTATTTCATTGATCATAGTAGTTGCTACTTCCGGAATAACAGCCGTAAATGCAGCAAATAAAAACCCATCCGATTCATTGAGGTATGAATAAAATCGGATAACTGAGTTGTTGCGGATTTGCATTCCGCAATTAAAAATACAACTGTCCCTCAACCGGGCGTCCATGTCCGACAAATTCAATTGTCGATGATTTTGAATCTGCGACCACATTTACACCATCAATAAGTTTTAGTCCTTGAAATTTGGAAAATTCCTTTCAAATGTTAACTAAGTGTTATCGTAATGTTAATTAAGTGTTATAGCTATGTTAATTAAGTGTTAAAGTATTGATATTTAATATTTAAACGAATTTATGCGTTATCTTTGAGCTATTAAATAGTTACACAAATACGTCAATAAAATTGTAAATTATAAACAAATAAATTTTAACATGAACACAATTAAACACTTTTTATTCATTGGCATTATCTTGTTTGCCGTTAGTTGCAAAAAAGATTCGACAACAGAAAGAACAGATAAAACAACAGATACCTACCTGGACGATAAGGAAGAATTTGAATTGCAAATCCTGAACAAAATGGACACTGACATGCGTACGTTGTATACCCAGAATCAGGAAAATAAAGGTTCAATGAAAGCAGCGATTTCCTACAACGGACAACTATGTCCTGACTCCCCTGAGGTGGACGGGGCTGTAAAAAACTCAATTAATAGTATCGATCAAATGGATTATTGGTCATTTTACGGGATCGCGGGTTCTTTAGTAACAGTAGATGTTACAAGGCTCTCCTGCGGTATGGATCCAATAGCCTGGGTTTTTGAGGGTACGGCCGCAACCAGTGAAGACGTAAGCGCCTTACCTTTCGTTGCTGCCGGTGATGATGACGTCGCACCTCCCGAAGTTTGTGATGGCACATGCTTTGCGTGGTATGATCCCAATTTCAGTTTTGTTTTACCCAATACAGGATACTACACTGTAAGAGTTGCAGATTTTGCCAGCTGTGGATATGATCCTTTATCCTATCAAATAACACTTACAGGTAACATCTGCGACAGTGATGGAGATGGATGTAATGATGATGAAGATCCCCATCCGAATTCAATCATGGATGCTACAGTTGTAATTGATGGATGCGATTCTGGTGTTGATAATGTGTTTGTAACATCATGCAGCACGATGTCAGACCTGATTGCTGATTGTGCAGCTTCTGCCAACAACCATGGCCAGTTTGTAAGCTGTGTTGCTTCATTAACAAACGATTGGAAATCTGATGGATTAATCTCAGGTAAGGAAAAAGGTAAAATCCAGTCCTGTGCTGCCGGATCAAACATTCCCTAAGCCCAAGTTTTATAAAACAATTCAGCGAAATAGCTGAAAGGTATTTTTAATTATCCCGGATTTTCTCCTTATGAAAATCCGGGATTTTTTATGCTCTTTGCGATGAACAAGATTAACGGTTGTCGCGGATTTACAATCCGCGACAAAAAATACAACGGTCCCTCAACCAGACGTCCATGCCATATTCGCGCGGACGTCCTTCGTCCTTGAGGCCATACCATTCCTTACAAGGCAATAAAGCCTTTTTTTCGCTTCTGCTGACCATACACACTTCATGATTATTTAAACGGACAGGTTCAGATATTCCCTACCTTTGCTACTCAAAAATCAATCAGATGGATCGGATCACCCTCTTTGCTGAGATATTGCTGCCACTGCCTGTTCCGGGTACATTTACCTATCGCGTGCCTTTCGAGATGAATGATGAGGTTGAGGTCGGCAAGCGCGTTGTTGTTCAGTTTGGTAAGAAGAAGATCTATACCGGTCTGGTGATATCTGTCCACGAAAAGGTGCCTCAGGATTATATTCCAAAATATATTTTATCCGTCCTCGATCCTGACCCCGTTGTTAATACGGTGCAGTTAAAGTTCTGGGATTGGGTATCCGGTTATTACATGTGTCATCCGGGCGAGGTGATGAATGCTGCAATGCCGTCTGCACTTAAACTTGCCAGTGAAACTAGGATCATCCAAAATCCTGCTTTCGATGGTGATGTTTCTGTGTTGAATGAAAAGGAATACCTTGTTGCCGAAGCCATCGACATTCAGAAAACCCTGACCATTTCAGAAGTTTCCAATATCGTGGATTTCAAAAAAGTGATCCCGCTCATTAAAAACCTGATCGAGAAAAAAGTGGTTTTAGTGGAGGAGGAGGTAAAAGAGAAATATACCCCCAAAATTGAATCCTACGCAAGACTTACCGATGAATACCGGGATGAGGGCAAATTAAAGGAGGTTTTTGATCAATTGGATAAGCGAGCCCACAAGCAACTGGAGCTTTTAATGGTATTGATGCAGCAAATCGGGTTCGGGGTTCAAACTACAAAAAATGAAATCAGAAGGGCCGACCTGCTAAAAGCTGCGAATGCATCTTCACCACAATTGAATGCACTCGCCAAAAAAGGGGTCGTCGAGATATTTGAAAAAATTACCAGCCGGCTTGAGGAATTTGATGCCGTTACATCAGTGGAATCAATTGCATTCACTGAAATGCAAAAGGGAGCGTTGAAACAGATCAAACAGGGTTTTAAAGATAAAAATGTTGTCCTGCTTCATGGGGTGACTTCCAGTGGTAAAACCGAGATTTACATCAAATTGATTGATGAAGCTATAATTGCCGGGAAGCAGGTGCTTTTTTTACTTCCTGAAATTGCACTAACCACCCAAATCATCAACCGCTTGCGCAAATATTTCGGCGATACCGTTGGTGTTTACCATTCAAGATACAACGAATTTGAGCGGGTGGAGATATGGAACAGGGTCATACATGGAGAAAACAACAATGACATCAGCAATTCGAAATACAGGATAATTTTAGGTGCAAGGTCGGCGGCGTTTTTACCGTTCAACAACCTTGGACTGGTTATCGTGGATGAGGAGCATGACAGTTCGTACAAACAGTTCAGTCCGGCACCCCGATACCTGGCAAGGGATGCAGCCATCGTCCTGGCTAAGATGCATGGTGCAAAAACATTACTTGGATCAGCCACACCCTCCATCGAAAGTTATTTCAATACGGTTTCAGGAAAATATGGCCTTGTGGAAATAAGTGAGCGTTTCGGCGGGATGCAGATGCCTGAAAT
>JABMQA010001159.1 GCA_013203545.1 Bacteroidota bacterium | reverse complement strand
GTGGGGAGTAAAAGATGCCGCTACAGAAATTGAAGATGCCACCAACACTTACCGTTACAAATACATACAGGATGAAGGACCCGGCTGGTATGCATATTACACTGAACCAAGTACAGTAACTACGGTTGATGTCAAAGATGGGATGGGAATATATTCCGATTTATTAATCAACCCAAACGATGATGAAATTGACAATTACAGGGATTACTTCCTTTTGTACCAGGAGAAAGACCCCCCTGAACTTATTGTCGAAACCTGTATTCCGTGGGAAGATATGAACTTTTATTACCACGGCACTCATAAGGTTATTTATGAGATCATACAGGAGAACTATGCTATCTTTGGTGTGCATCCCTACCTTACATTTTATAATTGTGAACAAATTGAGGGGATTGGGGAAGGAGAAGATGTTCATGACCCTGACTTCGCACATCACAAGGTAAAGACCCTATACAAAACAAGGCATATTATAATTACCGGCAGTCCTGATGGGCCGACCTCAATAAGTGAATAATCCGGTTGCTATGAAAGTTATAAGAGGTCTGCTTTTATTTTCCCTATTGTTAATATTTCCAGGGACATTGCTCTCGCAAAAAGAATATTTGATAAATACAGAAGACAGGTTTTCCCTTCAGAGTATTCAAATTGATAACAATGGTGATTTTATATCTGTTTTCCATGAAGACAGTGCGGATTATCATCACTTTGGAGGGCTTATAAAATTTGATGCCTGGTTTAATTACAGTACTTACACACATAATATTGATACGGCTGATGTACTATTACGGGATGTTATCGTAACTTCCGATAACAATTATTTAATTGCCGGTACAATCGGGAAGGATAATGGTGTGTATTATTCAAACCATATCATCTATTTTCTTTTGTTGGACGAAAATTTTAATTTCATCACCGAAAATTTCTTTCCGCTTCCAGAGCTATATACCAATCCAGTCGTTAAAATGCTGAAAAATACAGACGGCAGGATATATGTTACTTTAGAGAGAGCTATTCCGACTGGCGCCCTGAAAGGGGTGCTTGAATTATCATCATTTGCTCAAGTGGTAAAAGAAATGATATCCTATAATATAGGTGGAGGCATCATGAACCCTTTTCCTTCACATGGCAGCGGTTTTTTTCTGTTGCGTGGCAACCCGGTTCCCTGGGCTGCCGGCGGGATTACGGAAGTAGATACCAATTTGAATTTCACCGATCATATTTTGCCATACTATATCAACGGGCAATATTACGAAATGGGTACAAGGGGCGGTTGTAAGTGGCTGAATGATACAACATACATTTTAATATCGGAAGGATCTTCTAATACATACGGAAATGATTTGTACCTTTATAAACTGAACAACGAGCATGAGTTTTTGACCGAGCCTTTCATTATTGGCAGGGAAAATATCAATGACCAATCCTTGAACCGTCGGGGAATTGACTGGACTGACCCCGAATTCATATATGTTGCAAGTTGGTCGTGGCCCGGTATGAATATGGCCAACACCTATTACGCAGCAGTCATCAACGAAAATTTTGAAGTTTTGGGGGCTAAAAGTTATGGGGGCAATAATAATACCGCTGTAAGCTCTATGCTTGCAACCGGGAATGGGAGCTGCATAATGGTAGGCAGTCAACGCGATTACCTTGCGGGGGATGAATTTGATTGGGATGGCTATGTTGCATTTTTTCAACCTGATGACATTATCACTTCTGCAAACGAAACTTCAAATCCCTACGACAGCGACTACTTACTTTACCCCAATCCCGGGCAAGACGAACTATACATCCAAACTGCACGTAAAGGAGTGATTTTAAAGATGTATGATCAAACCGGAAAATTGGTTTTAACGTATAAATTTCCCAATGAATTCCGTAACCAGATAAAAACTTTGCAACTTAAACCGGGATTATACGTATGCCGGTTAACCGATAAAGATGGAAACACAGAGTACAAAAAATGGATTAAACAATAAAACAATAAAAACGAAAAACATGAAAAACTTAACGTTAATTATTTTGATAGTAATAATGCCAATTATCCTATTAGGGCAAATTAATGAAGAAAACTGTATAAGCTGTATAGAAAACAGGGTAAATTTCAAAGACGGAGCATCTGCTGTTGGTACACAGAATGTTTCAACTGGAATAAATTCCTTTGCTGCAGGATATATAAATGAGGCAACCGGGAATTATTCTCTTGCTATGCCATTTATGGCCAAGGCATTAGGAGAACGCTCGATCGCCCTTGGTTATAACGCCATAGCCAATGGCGCAGGTTCAATTGCCCTTGGCACACATTCACTTACAGGAGCAAATGCGATGCTTTCAATAGCGATAGGATCCTTTGTGTCAACAGCGGCTGACAATTCAATAGCAATTGGCTTAGGAAAGTCTGATTCCCCACTAACCAATACTATCGAAGAATCATTAATGATTGGTTTTAATACTGACATTCCTTCCCTGTTTATTGGCCCCTCCGTAGAATCCGGAACGCCGGGAAATATTGGCATTGGCACAACAAGCCCTTCAGAATTACTGGAAATAAACGGAAATCTTAAGGTGAACAACAATGCAATAATTGCACATGCTGACATTGACCAACTTTCCGTATCCGGCGAATTGTTCATGACCAACTCAGACATAACAGGAATAAAAAAAATGATAGGGTATAATAATTCATTAACGATTCAGAACAACTACAATGGGAATGCAAAAATGACATTTTCTTCTAACGGTAACATTGGGGTTGG
>JABMQA010001158.1 GCA_013203545.1 Bacteroidota bacterium | reverse complement strand
CAAAGGCACCTATGCAGCCCTGGACAGGGCCAACTTTTTCCTGAAAAAGCACACCTGGTTTGCTAAAATGGATGTTCGTAAATATTTCGATACAATCAATCATGAAACATTAAAGGAACAACTTGCAAGGCTTTTCAAGGACAATAATTTACTTGGTATTTTCGGCGAAATTATAGGAAGCTACCAAACCGGCCATAATACCGGGCTTCCCATCGGTAATTTAACGAGCCAGTATTTTGCAAATCATTACCTGTCACAAGCTGACCATTACGCCTTGCAAAATCTCAAGGTTCCTGCGTTTATCAGGTATATGGATGACATCCTTTTGTTTGACAGTAACAAGGAAGGATTAAAAATCAAGACAGAACAATTTGTAAAATATTTGCATGAAAAGTTGAAACTTGAAGTTAAACCCGTGGTTTATGAAAACCGTGAGAACGGGTTGCCCTTTTTAGGTTACAAACTTTTCCCGCAAACCATAAAACTTAACCAGAGGAGCAAGAAGAGATTTAAACGGAAATTAAAAACATACAGCAGATTCGTGAATTCAGGAATATGGTCGGAAAAAGAATTTCAGGAACACGTACTGCCGTTATTGTCATTTATAAGATATGCGGATACTTTTCATTTCCGAAAAAACTGTACTTTCGCTATCGAAGGGTAAGGGTCGAAAAACCAGGGAGGTGTTTTGCGTGGTGGCTCGTGGAACAACAACGCCATCAACAGCCGGACGGCAAACCGCAATAGGAACAATCCCGGCAACGACTGGAACAACAACGGGTTCCGCATGGTGCTTGGTTTATAGCTCAGCATAGGATGGATGTCCTTTAGTGAACAGACGCTTATCCTGCACGCCGGAAATATTACCGGCGGCAAACAATGCGCTCGTGAAGCGTTTTATAAAGGCAGCGTTAGTAGCCGGGGCCGGATAGCACGGTCGAAAACCCTGCCTTTTATTCGCCATAGGCGATTAAGTATTGTAGAAAGGCAACATAAAATGGGCAACATTCCCCGGAGGGGATTAACAAAAGAATTCAAAACCGGACAAACACAACACATAACAATGCCAGAAACACTATACACTTTTAACGACCTGCAAACCCTTGAGCAATTCAAGCCCGAAATCATCAACGGCACTTTTGTTTTTGATGCAAGCACCGCTGATCCGGAGTTTGTGGATTTGAGCGGAAACAAAGATCTGAAAAGGATCATCTTTAAAACCCCGCAACCCAAACTGCGTTACCTGGATGCAAGCAGTTGCGCGTTACAAAGTGTTACCATTCCGGCAGGATGTGAAAGTTTGGAAACGCTTTTTTTTCACAAAAATCAGATCACCGAAATCACTTTCGAAGGCGATTGCCCCAAACTGGAATTGCTGGATTTAAGCGAAAACAAGCTTACTACACTGGATTTGCCCTATAAATTTAAAAAGCTGGGTAATCTGTTTCTCAGCAAAAACAACCTGGTAAACTTAGCCAATCTGAGCGAATTTTTCACCCGCGATTACTTCGATTTTGTGGTTGATGGGAATGAAAGGCTAACTGCGCCGCCCCCGGAACTTATCGAAAAAGGTAATGATGCGGTGGTGAAGTTCTTTATAGAAATGGAGGCTGGCAAGGATTATTTGTATGAGGCCAAGCTGCTGATTGTAGGGGAGCCAGGAGCCGGAAAAACAACACTCTTTAGAAAACTGAAAGATACAAATGCACTTTTACCTAAAGAAAATGAAACAACAAAGGGTATTGATATCCATGGTTATACCTTTCCTGTAAAAGGAAAACCTAAAAAGAAATTTACTGTGAATGTGTGGGATTTTGGCGGACAGGAGATTTATCATGCAACACATCAGTTTTTCTTAACAAAGCGCTCGCTATACGTTCTGCTGTCTGATGCACGCAAGGAAGATACTGATTTTAACTATTGGTTGGAAGTCATCGAATTGCTTACCGGCAAAAGCCCTGTAATAATCGTACAAAATGAAAAAGGTGGCCGGAAAGCTGATTTCGACCAAAGGGGGCTTGCCGGTAGGTTTGGAAATATCGTCACGCCTGTGCATTCTCTTGACCTAAGCAAGGATATTAATAAGATAGATCAGTTGCGTGAATTTGTTAGTTTTCATATCCAACAACTCGATCATGTTGGGCAAGAACTTCCTGCTTCATGGGTTGCAATAAGGGAAGAACTGGAAAAACTCTCCAACAATAACTCATATATCGATGTTAATCATTATTTGGATGTGTGTAAAAAAAACAACCTCCATGAACGTAACAGAGGATTATTTCTAAGTAGTTTCCTTCACGACCTGGGTGTATTTCTTCATTTTCAAAACGATCCGATATTGAAACACTGGGTAATCCTTAGCAACGAATGGGCGACCAATGCGGTGTATGCCATTATGGATGATGAAGAAATTAAACACAACAGAAAAGGGCACTTTAACCGTAAGGATATTCAGCGAATTCTTACAAAGAGAGAATATTGCTATATGCACGATGAGGTGCTTCAGTTGATGATGAATTTTGAACTTTGCTACCGTATCCCTGAAACAAAGGATGAATACATTGCCCCACAGCTATTGCCCATCGAAAAAAGCAAATATCCCTGGGAAAATGAAAATAACCTTCAATTGCGCTATACCTATGATTTTATGCCCAAAGGATTGATCAGCCGATTTATTGTCAGGACACATCAGTTTATTGATGACTACACTAAATTGTGGCGTTCAGGTGTTGTATTGAGCCGAAACAAAACTTTTGCAGAAGTTATCGAAACCTATGGCAGGAGAAGCATACAAATCAGGGTTGCAGGTTTACACAAAAAAGAACTTTTAACCATTGTTTCTGATCATCTTGATACATTAAATAAAAGTTATGAAGGAATGAATTGGGACAAAATGGTCCCTTGTAATTGTGAAATCTGTTTGAATAACGATACACCTAATTTTTATAAATATGCCGATTTGAACAGGCGAAGGGAACTGAATAAACGAACAGTGGAATGTCCGGTTTCCTATGAAGATGTAGAAGTACAAAAGATGCTGGATGATGTTTTTGTTACGCGCTCCGATGTGAAATCCCCTTTAAAGGTTTTTATATCTTATTCCAAACATGACCTGAGATACCTTAAAAAGCTAAAAACTTTTATTACACCTCTTATGCGGGACAAGAACCTAATAATATGGGACGATAAAAGTTTGATCCCTGGTGAGGAGTGGGATAAGCGAATCCGTTACGAACTGATGTCGGCTGATATTATTATTTTCCTGATCAGCCCCGATTTCCTGGCAACTGAATACATCTATAATATGGAAATGAAGGAAGCGCTTGATCGCCACGAAAGAGGTGAGGCCAGGATGATCCCGGTTATTATCCGCCCGTGCTTGTGGGAATCATCATCCCTGGCACGTTTTAATATTATTCCTGAAAAAGGGAAACCTCTATCTTCGTACAATGACGAAGATGAAGGTTGGAAAATCATTACAAAGGAGATAGAAAAAGTAATTGAGGGGGCATATCAAATCAAAAAACTATAAAAAAATATGGATTTTCATCATGCATGTTTTGTAAGCTACAGAAATGGCAAAAAGGTGGATGACAGGTTAACAGACGACTTGCTAAATACTTTTGCTTCTCAGGTTTATGATGCGCTGGAAAGTGAACTCCAGGCATATTTTGATTTTGACAAAAAAGTTTTTCTTGATTTTAAAAACCTCGAACCTGGTCAATTTCTAATATCGGTATTTTCGGAAGCCTTATGCCGAAGTGTTGCAATGATAGTGATTTTCACGCCCAATTATCTAAGCGAAGATAAACTATTTTGTGCCAGTGAATTAAAAGGGATGATTGAAATTGAAAATAATCGAAATAATATTCTAAATGAAAACCATAAAGATGGCTTTATTATTACAATAGTGCTTCGTGGCCCAAAACATGTTCCTCATTTCCTGAAAAAACGTGTTTGCCATGATTTTTCCCGATTTGATCTTAGCATCAAAGAAGAAATAAAACGTCATCCTGAGTTTAGCAAAACAATCAGGGAAATTGCTGAAAAAATATTTCACACACATGAGCGAATAAAAACTTGTTGCATAGAAAAAGAAGTAGATTTGTTTTCAAATTGTGAGGATTTCAGGATTTCAGACATAGATGATGGAAAAGAAGAAGCTATGGTACAAACTTTTATTAATGATATCAGGGAAGGTAAATTGCCTGTCTCCTATCCCCAAATGTAATTTGTAATCATGGGAACTATTATAACATTTTATTCTTTTAAGGGAGGCACTGGCAGAACATTTGCTTTGGTTAACACGAGTTGCCTCCTTGCGCAATCCAAAAACAAGAAAATTCTCTTGATTGATTGGGATTTGGATGCACCGGGCCTCGACCAATACCTGAAACCATATTTAAAGGAAGGTGACAAAGATAAGGGGGGCTTAATCGAATTCATGTATGAATTAAAAGAAAGGTTTTCTGAGAATGAGATTGATTGGGATGATACTGATATGCTTACATTATTAATTGAGCGTATATTAGATAAATATCTCTTAACGGTCAACCTGCCTTTGGATTCGAAAGTTCATTATCTCAGAGCCGGATTATTTAATGAAGTTTACTCGGCAAAAGTGCAAAACTTTAATTGGAGAAAATTCTTTAAAAAATTTCCTGAATTCTTCACACATTTTGCATATTTCCTAACCAGGAAATATGACTATGTTCTTATTGATGCAAGAACAGGACATACTGATATTGGCGGAATTTGTACTATGCTGATGCCTGAGAAGCTTGTTCTCGTCCATACCATGAATCATCAAAGTATTGACGGTGTCGTTGAAGTAGCGAAAAAAGCTATAGAGTACAGAAGAAATTCCAACGATTTGCGTCCTTTGGTTATCTTTCCGCTTCCGTCAAGGGTTGATCTTGATGAAGATGAATTACATGAAAAATGGAAAAAAATGTATGTTGCAGAATTTAAGAAACTACTCATTGAAAGTTACTCATTGCCCCGCTCAATTAAAGTTGATAACTATTTTAATAACGTACAAATCCGTCACGCATCCAATTACTCTTATGGGGAAAAAATTGCAGTTTTGGATAATGCCGATACAAATAGATATTCTTTAACAAGAGCCTTCAAATCGTTTACTGTGCAAATGGAGGATATTGGAAAAATATGGGAGTATGAGCCTTTCAGTAACTTAGACCAGCCCCTTAAATCTTTTATGGTATTTTCCGAAAAAGACACTGAATTTAAGGGATTATTTTTAAATCAAATTAAGCCATTAATATTAAAGAAAGTTCTTGTGTTTGATGAACCGACAGTTCCTGCTGAATTATGGGAGTCTGCACAAATAAGAGCTATTGCTGCTGGTAAATATGACATTGTTATTGTCCTTTTTACCGAAAATCTTGTGTCCGAATCGGTTTGGAAAGATAATTTAGTTGATTTTCCAAAAAGTAAAAACAAGTTTTTATTCACTATAATGTTGTCAAAAAATCTTAAATTACCTGATTTCTTAGAAAGCTCATATCAAATCCCAAAAGTTGTATATACTGTTTCTTCATCTGGTGATCGCGTTACCTTTATTGCAAAAGAATTTGAAAATGGACTTATCAAACTTATAGATCAATAACATGTTAACGGAAATACAAATTCACAAAGAAATCGACCTTGTTCAGAATGTCATCGAACGCATGGCCTCCAATAGTTTTAAAATCAAAGCATGGACTATCGCTATTGTCGGTGTTGTGCTGGCTTTGGCTAAAGAAATAATTTTCCCACCCAAAGATTCCCTTATGAATGAACCTGCCGCCATCGGGCTCAGTATTTTCCTTGTGCTGGTTGTGGTTATGTTTTGGTACCTTGATGGGTTTTTCCTGAGAACAGAAAAACTGTATCGAAATCTTTATTCGTGGATTTTAGAATACCGCTCCAAAACCATTGATTACCTTTATGATCTGAGTACCTTTAGTAGAAAGGTTGAAGGAAACGACACCTTTATCACAGCTCCGACAATAATTTGTGTCATGTTTTCAAAAACCCTTTGGCCATTTTATATCATTCCATTTTTATTTGTGGCAGGTTTGCTTGTATATAATTGCTGGTTTGCTTAATAAATCTTTAAGGGATGCCTTTCCGGTTGAATTCCATAAATGTTATAATAGGATTCCATGTTAAATTGACATTTTTCGGCAAATGAATTGCCATGAACTTCTACATAAATACACATTTCAAACTGGAGGGATTTGAAGGCTGTGTTTTCAAAAAAAAGCGGGAAGGGTAAAATGCCTGCCAATCTTCTACTTCGCTATGCGACTTGAAGTCGCTAAGCGCACAACCCTCTCCTTTTCAGAATAGTTTTCTATTTCCACCCAAACATACTAGCTCCCTGGATAATTGCACTTTTATACATCAATTGAAATTGAATGACTATGAAGAAGATTTTCCTTTCCAAAGCGCTAATTAGTGCCAGAAAGAAAACACCATGATTCCCGAAACCTCATTTATTCTCCATAAAAGCACTGACCACCTGGATAAACAAAGGACTTACTGAAGCCCCTTGTGAAAAGAGTGGTTTAGAAGTTCCAATCCTGAAAATTTTTGATGTTGTTTTTAATGCCGAACAAATAAGCAAACGAATGAATGAAACTGAAAACAAACGTGATACCTATAATGTGGAGAAGATGTATCAGATAAATCAGCAACAAGCGGAATCAATTCATTCCAATCAAAGTCTTGAAATAAACCAGAATGGAAATAATAAGGAAAAAAAGAAACCCTTTTGGAGAAAGGCCTGGATTGTTATTTCTGCTATCAT
>JABMQA010001157.1 GCA_013203545.1 Bacteroidota bacterium | reverse complement strand
ATTATCGTTGGTATCATAAACTTTGTAAACCTGTCAACAGCACAGTCGCTCAAACGATTTCGCGAAATTGGCATCAGGAAAGCCATCGGGGCTTACAGGGGGCAGATTTTTAAACAGTTCATCCTGGAAACGGCCATAATAACCTGTATTGCCGTGTTGATCGCCATCATTCTTACAGAAGTTTTCATGCCTTACCTGAACGACTTTTTAGGCAACAGGACAGACCTTAGCATTTATCAAAGCCGGTTTTTCTTCCCCTTTATCATCGTCATGCTGATCACCATCACCTGGTTTACCGGGTTATACCCTGCAATGATCATGGCACGTTTTCAGCCGGTACTGGCATTAAAAGGAAGTATGGGTTTTACCCGGAGAAAGAGAATAGATCTAAGAAAAAGTCTGGTTGTATTTCAATTTTTTGTCTCTGTGGCGCTCATCATTTCATCCATAACCATCTCCAATCAAATCAGCTATATCCGCAATAAAGACCTGGGTTTTGACAAAGAAAATCAAATCCTGGTGAACTTCCCCGAGACAGAATACGATAAAATGGCGGTTTTGAGATCGGATTTGCTTTCAATACCCGGTGTTGTTAACGTAACTTTTGGGCCTGGTCCGGCATCATCCAGTAATATGACCACCAATTTCCAGATCGTAGACTCCGACATTGAAGATGAAATCAGGCTGAACCTGAAGTGTGCCGACACCAATTATATGACAACAACCGGGTTGAACCTGATTGCCGGCGAATGGTTTAAAGCCCAGGCTGAAGGCGACACCATTTACGATGTGGTTGTAAACGAGGAAATGATTGTTCTATTGGGCCTCAAAAACCCACATGAAGCACTCGGCCGGAAACTCAGAATCAGTAGTATTGACTGCATCATTTGTGGTGTGGTCGGCAATTTTCACCTCTATTCACTTCACCGGAAAATAATACCAGTGGCCTTTATTCACCTGCCGGAATACATGTTCAGTATTATCCTGAAATATACCCCGGGTCAGGAAAGCCAGGTATTAACACATTTTGAGGAAGTTTGGAATAAGCATTATCCGGATTCATTTTTCAATTATAAGATGTACGATAAAAATGTTGAAGAGGCGTATGAAGCAGACTTCAGGACTTTCGAAATCGTAAGGTTTTTCTCGTTGATTGCCATCATGATCGGTTGCCTTGGCCTATTTGGCCTTGTGTCCTTCATGGTAGTACAGAAAACAAAGGAGATCGGTATCAGAAAAGTGATGGGTGCTCAACCAGGTCAGATCATTACCATGTTAACCCGGATTTTCCTATCATGGGTTCTGATCGCCAACCTCATCGCATGGCCGGTTGCCTGGTATGCCATGAACCGATGGCTTGAAAATTTCACCTACCGCACCAGCATCCATTGGTGGGTATTTTTCGCTGCAGCTCTCTTCTCGGTTTTCATTGCTTTGATTGCCATATTTTACCACGCCTTGCGGGCCGCACGGACAAACCCGGTGGAGGCTATTAAGTATGAATAGGGATGGAACGAAGGTGCGAAGGAGCGAGGACGCGAAGGGGAGACGGGGAGACGGGGAGACAAAGCGAACAAAGCGACGGGGAGAACGAAGCGAAAAAGGGCTGAACGGGATCCAACCTGGTATAGTCCGACGAAGAATGACATTCCATCGTTGGATAACGGAGATGGAGAAATGGAATGTTGGAGTAATGGAGCGATGGAGTAAAACCTGACAGCGTACGACCAGAGGGAGAACCTGTCAGAGTTGATTAGTGGATAAGAAAGAATGGAACGACAATAGCAATTGAAGCCAACGAAGCAAAATGGCGAACGAAGCGAAAGGGCGAAAGAAGCGATGGAGAGATGGAGGACTGGAGTGGAGGAACGATGGAACGAAGAGGCGACAGATGAATGGAACGAATTCCAACCTGGCATCGTCCGACGAAGAAGGACATGCCAGCGTTGGATAGCGGAGATGAAACGAAAGAGCGAACGAAGCGAAAGGGCGAACGAAACGACTGGCGAAACCTGACAGCGTACGACCCTGGGGGTTCCTGTCAGAGTTGGATATTGGAGTTGGTGCGATGGAGGAATGGAAAGAATTCCAACCTGGTATCGTCCGACGAAGGATAGCAGAGACGGAGTAATGGAGTAATGAAAGAAAGTCCATCAACAATTAATTACCATTGAATGAATATTAAATGACATCCGCCAGGTGCCGGACAAATGACAACAAATTACTACTGAATGACCATAAATGACAAATAAATTTCAAAATACACGCATATGATTAGAAATTATTTAATTACCGCTTTTCGCTTTCTGGTTAAAAACAAAACAACCAGCATCATTAATGTCATCGGGCTGGCCACCGGCATTGCCTGTTGTATTCTGATTGCATTGTTCATTGATTTTGAGACCAGTTTCGATGATTATCATAAAAACGGAGACAGCATTTACAGGATAAATGTTATCGAAGAAACCTCCAATGGTATCGAATACAATTGTGAAACTCCCTTTCCGCTTGCTGTTGCACTTCGCACGCAGTTTGGCGATGATTTCATCATCAGCCGGATCTATCATAACCCAAATGGAAAAGTTGTAGTAAACGAGCAAAAATACCTCGAAACCCACATTTTGTTTATCGAGCCTTCTTTAACTGAAATTTTCGATTTTGGATGGCAGAAAGGTTCGCCTGAAAATTCATTGGACAAATTGAATTCAGTTGTTCTTACCGAAACACTCGCAAACAAATATTTTCCTGATACCGATGCCATGGGTGAATATATCATGGTTCCTGATATCGGAAGCCTTCTGGTTACAGGCATTGTAAAGGATGCACCCAAAAACACCCACCTCCCCTATTCGATGATCATCAATATCGACAACCTGACCAAAGATTTTGTAGGCATCGACTACGACCGCTGGACCATAACACTTGGCGGATTTATTACCTATGTTATGATTCCTGGATCTCATTCCCCGGTATCGGTTCAAGATCAATTTAACGACTACATTGCCGATTATTTCATCGACTGGGGTGATGAGTTTTCAGCACGCCTGGTCCTACAACCTTTGGCTCAACTTCACCATGACACCCGTTTCAACACCTTTAATTACCTTACTGGCAAAAGATCAATCCGGATTTTTGCCATTGTAGGACTGGCAGTGTTACTCATAGCATGCCTCAATTACATCAACCTGGCTGTTGCCCAGGCCATCCGTCGGTCGAGAGAGGCAGGGATCCGTAAAATAGCCGGTGCTCACCGCAAAAGATTGATCCAACAATTTTTGGGGGAATCGGTAATCATGACACTGATAGCTACCGTCATTGGGATTATCATTGCTGAGATCTTCCTGCCGGTTTTAAACCAGTACCTCGGAAACGACATTCATTTAAGTATCTATCAAAAACCGCAATTGATAATCATCATCATGCTAACATCGGTTATTCTTGGCATATTAACCGGATTTTACCCGGCATTTGTCATTTCAGGATATAAGCCACTGGAGGCATTGAAAAACAAGTTATCTACACATAAAAAGAGCATCAACCTGCTGAAAAACGGGTTGGTAATTTTCCAGTTTGTGATTTCGCAAGTCTTAATTATTAGTACGCTGGTAATATCCGTACAGATGAAATACCTGCAAAAAAAAGAGCTGGGATTTAATCAACAGGCCATCATCAACATCACACTTCCGGATGTCAAACAACGAAAGGAACTTAAAGCCGAATTGCAAAAACATTCCGGGATCGAATCGGTTACTTTTGGCATTGCCGGTCCGCAGGCAATCCTGGACGAACGGTTCGAGTCGATTACCTACAAGCGAAGTGAAGGACGCGAACACGCCATGGAATGTGAAATGAAGGCCGTTGATCTGGATTATTACAAAACTTTTAACTTCGAACTGGTGGCCGGACGCTGGATGGATAATCGCTATGGCCCTGATTCCCTCCTCAATGTTGTGATTAACGAATCCATGAGTAAAAAGCTGGGATTTGCAGAACCGCTACTTGCGCTGGGTGAAGTGCTTAATTTTGGAAGGATCATTGGCGTAACAATGGATTTCCATCTCGAATCGCTCCACGAGTCAATAAAACCCATGGTTATGGTTCACTAT
>JABMQA010001156.1 GCA_013203545.1 Bacteroidota bacterium | reverse complement strand
TGTTGGTTTCGCTCCTGCTGCTTTCTCCGGGCATTATCCACTAACTTGATCGACCCTGACCAGGATTCAGAGCAGAACCGTTTAAGTCTATCCAGCTTATCAACCTCGGGTAACAATTCACTCCGGACGGTGACGGTTCCCACTGCGAGATGATATAAGGAAAAATGCTGTTTCACCACGTGTCAGGGTATTGCCTTCAATTGCCGTAGATGTGTGTGTCCATAAATTGCGCAGTTGGGCCAACAGGGCATCACGAATATCATTATCCAGGTCTTGCATAAAATCGAACATAGTCAAATCTCCATTTACTTAATCAAATCCTCTTTATCATCATCATGCCACAACCGAATGATTTGGCAGAGCCGATACCTTTAAACAACGCCTTTTTAAACTGGTCTGCATCAACAATTTTAAGATTGCCTTCAAAATCCAGTGTCCTGAGCGTAAAGGCTTGCTTTCCAAGGGGTTTGACATAGTATTCACGATCATTATCGATTCTGACCTCAAATTGTTTCACTGAAAATCCGTGTTGTTCACCTTTCCTGATAAGCCATTTCATTCCAACATCATAAATTAGCTCGTCAAGAGAAAACTGTTCCTGATAATTTTGCCCATTTTTTTTGAACTGGTGCTTGGCATCCATAATAATGCTATACTCTTTTGCTTTTCCGTTTTCTTTTCTTTTGATGACAGGATTTGCTCTCAATTTAAAATAAAGGCATTCGCCTGTTTCGATCTGGGGCTGGTACCGTGGTGAAACCGCAACTTTTATGTCGTTTTGTGATGAAACTTGATGCGGCGCAAGTAAATAAATATGTTTGATCTTCTGATAAGCATCATATTCAACCCGATACAAAAAGTTCCTTTTCTGGTTTTTATCCCGGCTGACCAACGCCCATATCTTTTGATGCAGCGAATAAGCGTCGCGATAAATTGTTTGTTCTTTGTTTAAGGCTTCTTGATCAACAGAAATTTTGTGTAAATACATGGCCGTTCCTCATTCGCTGAAATAGTATTCATCCCTTTCGGTAAACTGCCAGGTGGTACGGTTGACAGGCTGGTCCCGCCGCGTAAGTTTCATTTGGTTATTTTCAATATCTTCTTGTGTGTAATACTGAATGCTCGTTGCCTGCTTGAGCATGATTTGCAATTCGCCAGGAAATCCGAACTTTGCCTGCTGGAAAGCAATTCTGTAATTCTTTGCTGGTATTACCTGTGGTTCTAACGGCAATCCTAATGGACATGATTTTCTTCCTAAATACAAAACAAATCCGGGTTCTTTCAGAAAAGCAACAATATCTTGCAGCGTAGAAATTTCAAGGGTTTGCCAATTAATCTTATCATTTTCATTTTCGCATAGCGCAATCGAGTAAACTGAATCACAATAATAAGCCCGTCTGGACTGGATGGCTCCAGCCTCAGCATTGCTTTGAGATTGAATCACACGCCATTTAATAGCTTCAATTTCATCAAGACGCGTCCAAGACGCTTTTGTCCGGTCATACTTAATCGCTTGTTCGCTTGGGGCTTGAACAGTATGGTAATCATCAATGGGACTACCCATCGCATCTATTCTGACTGAAAACATCAGCTTGGCCAGCTCAGATTGTTTGTCATGTACATCCCGTTCAACACCCAAGGCAGCAGCGAGCAAACCAATGACCGCCGATTTCGACGGATAGCGGTAACTGGGACGAATATCACCCACCGCAATGTCTCCCCAGGAAGATAGCGCTCCGTGCAATCTGAATATTAAATAATCTTTCATTTCGAACCACCGATAAAATTGAGGATTTCGTTTAATGATCCTTTATCAAATAAATTCATTTCCAATTCTTTTTTGGGCTTTGTATAGGCGTTATTGAATCTATCTTTCATGGAACGTAACTCTTGGATCGCCCCTTCCGGCGCATCAGCCGGTAGTGCCTTAAGAAACGCCAAAGAAAGGTTTCTTGGTTGCACATCACCTTTTTCCGCCAAAACATAGAAGGCTTGGGTGCGGTTGGCATAACTATTTTGTTTTCCTGTAGGCGCAACCATTGCTGCTGTTTTGGCTAAGGTTTTAAGAGACTTTGTTGCCTCAGCCATATTTTCGTTCAAGTTCTTTAGCAATAACTCATTGTCAACACAAAGATACAAATAGTAAATCGCAGAAACAAATTCATGTTCGCCCATGTGGGCCGAACCGTGTTTATTTAAATCATCAACAGCGGTAAAAAAATCATCTTCAATTTCAACTTTGTTAATGGAGATGGCATGGGCAACTTGCACGGCCGCCTCCACGTTGGCATCCGGACGCTTGGCAATCATTCTGCCAAACATGGCAACATCTATGTCTCCAGGAGCACAATCAAGCAGAGCTTCTAACTGTTCCTTGGTCGGCTCTTTGTCGATACGATCAACAAGTGCTTTGATTTTTTTGATTTCTGTGTCGGAAAAGTGTATCGGTTGCTCGGTAACGATT
>JABMQA010001155.1 GCA_013203545.1 Bacteroidota bacterium | reverse complement strand
GGTGGCGAAAAACAACGGGTGGCTATTGCAAGGGCACTGGCACACCGGCCGAAAATTTTGCTGCTGGATGAACCTTTCAGCCATTTGGATGCGGATCTAAAGAAATCGATTTCTGATGATTTGCTAAATTTAATCCGGGATGAGGATCTGACGGCCATAATTGTGTCGCATATGGTAGAAAATGAACAAAACTCAGGGGTAGTTAGTTATGAAATGAAAAACGGCAAAATTTGGGCAGTTGATTCTTAGATGGAAACCCTGATTTTGATACACTAAATTACTTGCACTATGAAAAACAAACTATTTCGGATTGTCACTGTATCAGTTTTGCTGATTTTAAGGTGGAGTACTGATCTCAAGAAACGCTCTCTGGTGGGGATATTTAGCATGCTTGTTTGTTTTCCGGAAGTCATCCAATAATCACAACAATCTGTAAATTAAGATATTTTTAGATTTTAAATTTGCTAGAAAGGCGGTGATGTAGTATATTTCGGCGATCTTTTAATGTAAAAAATCTATGAAAAAATTACTACTACTTTCAATTATTATCCTACCTGTATTTGCGCTTTCACAAAGGTTAACTATCAACCTATCCGGAAATTCTATTGATCTTGCTGATAACGACAGCCTTACATGCAGTTTTTATTTACCAAATCCAACGCTTACAACCATAAAATATATAAATGTTTTTGGTGGTGAAGAAATTTTAATCGAGAAGGAAAAAAGCAGAAACCGTGGCTGGCAAGTCATTGTATTAAAATCAGATTCGTTGAGAAACACCAACCATCCTTCGGGAATCTACTATTTTGAAGTAACTGGCAGAAGTGACGGGAAACAAAATATTGATTACAACTCCTTTCGGTCACCCTGGGGAGAATCGGTTGAAGCTACCGATGTGGTATTCGATCCAAATACAGGTGAAATCTCCTACCAATTGCCAAAAACCTGCTTTGTAAAACTCAGGATCGGTTTCAACAATGGCTCACTTGTCAGAACCCTGATTAATCTCGAACCCCAGAAAACCGGAATAAATATGGCAACATGGGATGGTCTGGATCAATCGGGAAAAATAAAGATCGGATCTGATTTAAACCCCAAACCACAGATTATCTCCTATGCCATTCCGGGCACATCCTTTTATCTGATCAATCCCGAGAAACCTGTGGATTTTACTGCAAAGGCAACCTATCCCGAAAACTGGAATAAATATGCACTGGCCCCTTTTGCCAAAATACCATGGACCACCAACCTTGATGTAGCCTTGCAATACAGTGTGACCCCCAACCAGGATACCACCTTGTCCTTTGATTTCCCAATTCAAACTGAAGAATTTAACAGCGTATTTGCAGACGAGAATGAGATTTACATTTCGGTGGACAACGAATACATCGTTGAGAATCCCAATGTGCTGGTACCCGGGAACTATTCCATAGCTTTTCCCGGACTTCTACAGGGCAAACACACCGTTATTGTCAATATAATTTTGCCTGAAAACAGAATTGCGACAGGAATCTCTGAATTTACAATTTATTAATTCTGAACTTTAATTTTTACCATTATGAGTAAGAAATTGATATACATGAAACTATACCTTCTGCTATTATCAGGTATTCTGGCCTCTACTGTAAGTTCCCAAAATTTTAACCAGGGAGAAATACGGGAAAATTCCTCCAATTCCTGTGGAATAGCAGTGTTAGACTATTTGGGCAGTAATTATTTTGATTGTAAAATGGTGGATTATAATGCTTATGACTTCGAAATCACACTCAGCGAAATGCTCAGATTGAGTAAAATGCTGAATCCGGATGCCCAGGCTGTTTACCTCACTGACGGCGATTTTAGCAACATCCCAATGCCCTGTATCCTGCACCTGTCAACCAATCACTATATTGTTCTTCTGGCTCGGAAGGATGGGCTGTTCAATATCTACGATCCCGCCGCTGCACATATATAAAAGGTAGACCCAAGCTACCTTGACCATTTTTGTTCAAATAGTGCTATTGTATTCTCGAAGTATCATGAACTGAAAACCATTGATCCAAATGAATTGCCTGGGGTCATGGGAACTTATTCCCACGAATTTCCTCCACCCAACCAAACAGAAGATGGGTACCGGCGTGGACGGAGGCGGAATAACAGGCCGCAGGGTGAGTGCAGGAACAGAAGAAGAGGGGGCAGTCCGTTGATTGCATTTAACCCTGTAATTTTAAACATAGTGGCCGAAGACATTCCCATGTGGTATGATGCCGGCGTTGGCCCCGACATTGTATTGGATTTGGTGTACAACAGCAACGACCAGCAGGAAATTACCGGCGGGTTACCTTC
>JABMQA010000101.1 GCA_013203545.1 Bacteroidota bacterium | reverse complement strand
TTTTAAGACGCGGGTAGAAAAGTTTTATCTTTTTTTTAATCCATGGTTTGCAATTTTTAAATTTACATACAAGGGTACCGAGTATGGCCTGGGTTGGCTCCCTTTGGGGGGGTATGTGAAAATATCAGGTATGATTGATGAATCAATGGACCGCGAACAATTGAAAAAAGCCCCCGAGCCATGGGAGTTCAGATCAAAACCAGCCTGGCAGCGTCTGATCATTATGCTGGGTGGTGTGATGGTTAATATCCTTCTTGCTATTTTTATTTACATTTTTATGCTCTCATTGTGGGGTGAGCAATACATCCCTACCTCCGAAGTTAAATACGGAATTACCACCGATTCGCTGGCCTATGAAATGGGATTGCAGAATGGTGACAAAATATTATCGGTTGATGGTAGAAATGTTGAAGCCTTTCATAAAATCGTTGCAGAAATCATAATTGAAGAGGCCAAAACTGTTCAGGTAAACAGGGATGGGAAAATTGTAAATATCGAAATTCCTAAAGGATTCCTTAATAAATTGGTACACCACCGGAATGCTGAATTCATTGGTATCCGCATTCCTTTTTATGTTGGTGAGTTCTCTAAAGATTCGCCTGCTGAAGCGGCAGGCATGCTTGAAAATGACAGGATTATCGGACTGGGGAATAATCCCGCTTCTTATTTTGATGAGTTCAGGGACCAGATTAAGCATTATAAAGGTAAAACGGCCGATGTGGTGGTGGTGAGGGATGTTGATACACTTTCGTTTCCTGTTGAAGTTTCCGATGATGGATTTATCGGGGTTTTTGCGCAAAGCCCGGTAACCTTCTTCAATTTAAAAGAAAAAAACTACTCCTTTTTCGAAGCAATTCCGGCAGGAACTGTCAAGGCTTATAAAGGTGTGGAAAATTACCTGAAACAACTCAAATTGTTATTTTCATCCGAAGTTAAAGCTTACGAATCGGTTGGTGGATTCATAACAATTGGTAGCATATTCCCTTCAACATGGGACTGGCAGGCATTTTGGGGATTAACCGCGTTTCTTTCGATCATGCTGGCTATTCTAAACATTCTACCCATACCTGCCCTGGATGGTGGGCATGTATTGTTTTTATTGTATGAAATAATCGCAAGACGAAAACCGAGTGATAAATTCCTCGAATATGCCCAGGTTGTTGGAATGGTTTTACTTTTCGGCCTGCTTATCTTTGCAAATGGCAATGATATCGTCAGGTTGGTTTCTAACTAACACCACGAGATAATGAATTGTTAAAAGCCACCCTGAACCGGATGGCTTTTTTTTTTAGAAAAAAAAATTATTTTTGAAGAAGGAACAAACAGATGAATCGTACAACTAAAATATAGCTGAGTTGAAAAACCACAAGTTTCAAATTCAAGATGATATGGAGGATATTTCCGTTTTACTGGCTGAAAACCCCTCTGCCCTTATCCTTACAGATATCAATGATAACATCTTATATTTCAATAATGTAGTTCCAGAGTTGTTTAATATTTCTCCCGATGCGCTTTTTTATGAAAATGCATTTGTTGGTATTATCGGAAAAAATCCAAAAAAGTGGGCTTCACAAAAGGAAAAAATACTTAAAAAGGGTATAGGAACTTTCGAAACCAGATACCACAAACAAGGTGGTGGAATAATTGACCTGGAATTCAAATGTAAGGTTGTAGGCCTTAAAGGTGAAAAGAAAATTATTCTAAGCATTCGCGATATCTCTGACCGTAAAATCGTCATTAAGAAATTATTGACCGAGCAACAGAAAAACAAATTGATCCTCGATTCTATTCCGGCAATGATATATGTTAAGGATACAAAGAACCACCTGATCGGAATGAATCATGCTTTTGAAGAAGTATCGGGGTTAAATATGGAAATGGCTTATGGTAAGAACCTGGCCGAATTATCAGTTGACCAGAAACTTGCCGAACTTAATTGGATTGATGACCTGGAAGTTATCGAAACCGGGATACCTAAAAGAAATATTATTGAGCCCTTTTTCGCAAATAAAACCCATTGGCTGATTACTGATAAAATTCCTTTTAAAACCCTTGATGGGGAGATCATTGGAATTATTGGCTTTTCTATTGATATTACCGAAAGAAAAAGTGCTGAAGAGTCGCTGTTGCGAAGCGAAAAAAAGTTCAGGTTGTTGTTCGAAACTGCTCCTGATGGAATATTATTGGGGTCGCTAGATGGCAAGCTTTTATCAGCGAATAAATCTTTTCTGGACATGCTGGGATACACGGCTGATGAAATTGAAAATATGACCTATTACGATATTACACATGAGAAATACCAAAAAGAGGGTTTAAATTTACTTCGGAGTTCAATAGAAAACAACATTGATGTTGGATATATTGAACAAGAATACTTACGAAAGAATGGCTCCTCTATCCCAGTAATGATTACCGGATGGATAATTAAAGATGACGAGGGTAATCCGGCGCAATTGGGTGCACACGTAAAAGACCTCACACTGGAAAAGAAGGCAAAGGAACTTGAAAAGTCACTTCTGGAAAAGGAGAAGGAACAATTGGAAAAGGATCTGGCGGCCAGAAACAGGGAACTAAATACAAAAGTGGCCCAACTCATCGAAACCAATGAACTGGTAAATGATGTGATCTCTAATATGGAGTCGATTCAAAGTATGAAGGACTCTGGTAAAACACGTGCAATCAATGCTGTTATCAGGGATTTGACCAATCGGTCCAAAGAGGATTTCTGGTCACAATTTGAACTAACCTTTGGACAAGTGCATCAATCCTTTTATGAAAATTTGTTTCAGAAATATCCCAATTTAACGCCAAATGAAAAAAAATTGTGCGCCTTTCTAAAGTTAAATCTTTCGACTAAAGATATTTCGAGTATTACACACCAAAGTATCAGAAGTTTAGAAATTGCGAGATCAAGGTTAAGACAAAAAATGAATCTTGACCGGTCGAGCAACCTCACAAAATATTTATCTAAGTTTTGAGGCTATGACTACCTGTTTCCATTTATCATCCCTAAAAATGCAAATAACAGAAATTGATTTAGATCAACAAAATTCGATTTTATTGCATGGCAATGGTTGATTTTATTGCGTTATGATGAAAATATGTAAATATTTTGTGCAATTTGGCTCTATAATTAATTGAAAAATTATACTGCCTTAAGTAGCTTGTTTTACGATACTTATATAACTTATTGTTAGTAATCACACCCCTTTGATAATAGAATTGTGAAGTTTTTGTGCAAAAAATAAATCTTAAAATATTTGGTGTACTCCAAATAACGTTGTATGTTTGCAACGACTAAATCATGGTTGTTTTTTAATAATTGGTTTTAAGGGGTAGTTTGGGAGTTAACCTAAAGCAGGGGGATAAACAATCAAAAACTTTTACTCCAGATTTAGCTTTTATCCCCCCGCTCCCAGACTTTTTCGAGGCCAATTTTTTTTGCCCACCGGCTACCTATTCCTTTGATGATTTTCTAATTTCATACTTAGTGATTTGTGTTGATTAACAACAATTACTAAATTTGATTTTAGACATTCCTGTACCTTGAAAACAATATCAAATTATTAGATTACGTTTGCCATTTTTGACAAATTTTTTCCTTTTCTTTGTACCTAAGTTTAAAACAAGCCCGCTGATCGCATGATTAGGATTTATACTGTAATAATTTTATTGTTTTTCACAACCTTATCTGTTGCGCAACAACTTCCGCAATACACCCAATATATGTTTAATAAAATTGCTTACAACCCTGGCGTTACGGGCGCGGGGAGCGGAATTTGTGTAGGTGGCCTTGTCAGGCAGCAATGGGTAGGCTTTAAGGAGACGGACGCCAATGGCGCTACAAGCACTGTAGCCCCCGAAACTTATGTAGTCTCCATCCACTCTCCTGTGAATTTCGTGAGAGGTGGGCTTGGCGCAACAATTATCCAGGATAAAATTGCCTATCAAAATAATATTACACTTAATTTAATGTATGCCTACCAGACTGTGCTGGGGGCAGGCGATCTGGGAATTGGAATACAGTTAAGCCTGTTAAACAAAAATATCGACTTTAATAAATACCTTGCTTTTAACCAACAGGATCCATTGATTCTAGGAAAGGGAGAAGAGACCAATATGATCTTTGATGTAGGAATTGGCGCCTATTACAGGGTTCCTGACAATTATTACCTTGGTCTTTCCATATTACAAT
>JABMQA010001154.1 GCA_013203545.1 Bacteroidota bacterium | reverse complement strand
GATCTGATCTTATCCGGGTTGCCACTGTAGCAGTTAAATGATCGTCTGATCTTAAAGCCGCTTTTCTTGTAGGCATTAATCGCGGATTCATTTCCCTGCAATACTTCGAGGACGAAATTTTTGATCCCTTTTTCACGGGCAACAGGAAGAATCTGATCGAACATGGCATTGGCAATACCTTTTCCCCGGAAGGGTTTTATGATACCTGTCATGATATCGAAGGCAGCAGGTTCCTTATTCCAGATATCGGCACCAACCAGCGTGAATCCGATAAGATGATCCCCATCCCAGGCGCCAACTGATAAATCATAGTCGATACCGTTCTTGAGTGATCTGTTTCTGATTACTTCTTTGGTCATGTAGCTCATATCCACCCCGTAATCGCTAAAGGCCTCATGAAATGTTTTATGAATTACAGGATATGAGTCCGTTGTGAATTTTCTGAATTGTATTTTGTTTGTCATCTAATTTTCTTCTTCCTTTTCAATATTTAACAGAAAATCAATGGATGTATCAATATGGTGGGAAAAGTCTTCAGGATATTGATGCCCCTTTTCAGGGAAAATGAGGAACCTGTTGGGTATCTCTTTTTCATCCATGTTCACCATGAATTTCTTTTGCTGCACGAGTCCGAAATCTGTTTCGCCGGTCATCAGCACCACCCTGAGTTTTTTATTGCTGATGATATCAATTTGCTCATCGCCGATATTACGTGGCACTACCGGAAAGGCTAATAAAAGTCCGGTAAGTTGAAACCGATCATCATAGCCCATAATGATGGAACGCATCCCGCCTGCCGAAGGCCCACCCGCAAAAATGCTGCTGGTATCAACTGCATAATCCTCGATCACCTGCTCGTAAATGGCCAGGATGTTGTCCATTGATTCGCGGTTAAAGCTTCTCTGAAATTTCCCCTGCACCATATCACCCTGCAGAAATGCCATGATAAATTCCTTATCCAGATGTTCCGATGTCCACGATTGTGAGGACTGGTAGTGGCTGCCAATACCACCATGCAGGACAAGCAGCAAGGGGTATTTTTTATCGGGATCATATTGTTCCGGCAGTTTGATAAAATATTCTGCTGTTGCATTTTCCTGGTCCCTTGCCTTCAGGGTATCGTTTTCCGCTATAAATGCTTCAAAGCCATTCAGTTTTTCCAATTCGGGAATCCAATCGGGCCATGCACTTTCACCGCGCCGGAGCATGAAATAAAAGCCTTCACGCTGTGCCTGTATGAGCATATCAAGCAATTTATCGTAGGCTTTTAGTTTGTCGAATGCCGCCGGATAGCACCAGAGGTACATGTTGAAACGTTCGTAAGGATTGGACATCAGTGGTATGTTTTTGTCCATGGTGGCAATTGCCAGATTTGGATCCAGTTTGGTGATACTGTCCAGTTTTCCCCACAAATCGAGATAAACAGCAGAAAATTCAATGGGTTTTGCCTCTTTTATTTGTTGTTCCTGGCCGTTTGCCAGGGGTCCAAAACAGATGATACCGACAAGAATGTAAAATGTAATCTTTTGCATGTGTTGATGATTTTTTGATCTATAATTTAAGATGATATTTTTAATATTTCAGAACTAACCCAATAAATGTCATGGTTTGCGTAATAGAAGAGGTATTTGCCATCCGGTGAAAGCGAAGCCGTCATGTTGGTACCGGGTGTGTTGATGGGATCCAAAGGAATTGGCTCACCCCAGGTACCTTCCTGGTTTTTGAATGCCACAAAAAGATTATCGGTTTCGGCGCTGTAATCCGGGCCGGTCAACTGTGCATCGAAGATCATAAAACTTTCGTCGAATGCAATGCACGGGTGTGCTGATCTGTATTTATTGATGCCTCCCAGTAATTTTTTCATCGGCTGATAGGTTCCATTCCTGAATTCTGAAATACATATTCCACCACCTGCAACATCGAAAATATCCGTCAGGTAAAGATTGCCATTTGCAGAAGTGGTTACATACATTCCAGGCATCAGATATTCCTGGTCAGTCCATCCTTCTGATTCCTTTTTCATGACACGGATTCCATATGTGTCGATTTGCCCATCGGCACCCTCAGGCCTGCCACTTCCAAAAAACATGGTGTTGCCATCAGCAGAGATGTGCGCTTCATGATCGAGGTAGCGGCTGTTAAAATCTGCCGGTTGTGGCGATGTCCATCCATCCGCTTCCAGTTTTGAATAAAAGATATTCCCTCCCCGGTTGAAATAAATTTCTTCTCCGTCAGGTGAAAATGTACAACTGAATTCATGGCCACCAATTGTTGAAACGATACCCGGAGCAAATACTTCAGGCGTATTGCCGGGTGGGTCAAAACCGAAATAGGGACCCTTTAAAAATGTGTTTTCACCCGGCTCATAATTGAATGTTGCATGTGTTTCGTGCTGGGCTTCAT
>JABMQA010001153.1 GCA_013203545.1 Bacteroidota bacterium | reverse complement strand
GTTTAATTTAGTTGAACGGCAAACCGGAAGTGGGATGAATTTTAATCCAAGACTTTCTAACTCGTTTTTTCTGCCGGTATCTTTACAAATTAGTGTAACATCATAACCTCTCTTTTTTGCTTCCGGAACAATAGGCAACCTGTGTGAAATGAAAAACGAATCTACATTTACGACAAACAGAAGTTTAATTTTCATAGGATTGATTACGATTTATGATCTGCGATTCATCCATTCATACTCCATCTCTTGAAGATTCCTTCAGGAGCCTCATTAAAAGTGGTGCAATAATCTGGAGAGAGTATCGGGACTCGACATTTTTACGACCTGATTGTCCAAGTTTTACGCGTAATTCGGGTTGATTGTACATCATTTTTAATGCGTACATCCACTCTTCAGGGTTGCTGGCCAGGTAGCCGTTAACTCCATTGTCGACGATCTCTTTATTGATTCCTACAGGTGAAGCGATGACGGGTATACCACATGCCATATATTGAATAAGTTTATATCCACATTTGCCTTGTTCCCATGGTTCATCGGACAAAGGCATAATACCGACATCAAACGACTGAATATCTGCAACCTCTGTCGTTTCAGACCAGGAACGCACTTCAGCTCGTATTTCACCTAAGCTGATCGGACCTGAGCCAACCAACACAACACGTGCGGGTACATCGTTGCAAAACTGATTAATAACGGGCACTACTATCTGAAGGAATTTAATTGTTGAAAAACTCCCAATCCAACCAATGGTGAAGACCTTTTGAAGTCTCCTGAGGGCAATGTGATACCTGTTCAAATCGATCACCGTCGGAATAATTTCAACCCGGTTTGCATCGGCATTTTTCGCATACTCAGCAATGTATTGGTTCCCGGCGATGACCAAGGCAGCGCTCTTCATAATGGTTTTTATTTTGCTTCCCAGGATATAGCGAACAATTTTCCTTTTATGCAGATCGTAGTTATGAAAAACTGCATCGTCGAAATCAACCACATACGGAATTCTGAAAAATGACAGCACCTGTTCAGCCCATGCGGGAAGAAAAGGGAATAGCTCCTTTTCAATCCATAACAGATCATATTTCCTGCACCATAAAAGAGCCTGAATCCGGCGCATATAGCAAAAAACAATCGTGAAAACAGGTATGTGGTTCCCTGAATATCGACCCTCCAGGTACTGGTCATTAAATAATGGAGTCACTGAAACGTCAATATGATTCTCCTTTAGGTATGGCAAATATTGATAGGAACGAAGGCGACTACTTGCCCCGCTTCTGCTATGCCGGGTAAACATCAGAATTTTCATGGATCTGTTTCTGTTGTGATTTTTGAAGAATAACCGGTAATGCTCGATACAACATTCTATACCCTCTTAACGTATATTTTATCTGTGACACAGAACCCAAAAGGAACGCCTGTAAAATCCGTGAACACGGTTCCACAACGATTGTTCCCAGGAGCAATGCAAAACCTGAGATTAAACTCAAGTGTTTAAAACCATAAAGAATTTTGCTTTGCAGGCTGTAAAATAGTCTGATATCTTTTGCTTGCCCGGAAGCCCCCCCTCCCTTGTGGAAAGCGTAAGCCTCTGTCATATATCGAATACTGCCACCCGCCTGGTGAATACGATAAGAAAGATCGACATCTTCCAGATAGACAAAAAAACGCTCATCAAAGCCACCTAAAGTTTCAAATACTGATCGTCTTACCAGATAGAAAGCACCAATAACATGATCGACATCCTTGCTGTGAAGATGATCCCAACCTGTCATTTTGTGACCTATAGAAAGGTTTGGAAGGAGACCAGTAAGCCCAATGATACCTGAAAAAAAAGTCTTTAGGTTTGGAAACCGGGCACAACTGCGACTTATTTGACCCTTTTCATCCCGTAATTGAATGCTACAGACTGCGTAATGTGCATTTTCAGAATGCTCAAGAAACTCCAGAGGAATTGAAAAAGCCTCTGCAGAAACAATGGTATCGGGATTCAAGAACAAAATATATTTCGAAAAATTATTCTTTGCTCCCTGATTGCAGGCAGCGCCAAAACCACGATTTTCAGTGTTCCGGGTCACTTTTACCGACAATGGAATCTCTTCAATGTCATCAACCGATCCATCAGCAGAAGCATTATCAACCACGATAATGTTTACGCGTAGATGACCCTCATGTACCGCTTTTAAAATTGAATAAAGGCAGTTTTTAAGTTGGAGGTCACTATCCCAGTTAACTATGACAATATCGATCAATTTTCAGAATTTATGCGTGGTAAATTGCCGATGACTCCCAATAAGGCCCAGAAAAGCATGTTGACCGGATTCTCTGTTAACCATTGGCCACCAATCCCGGCAATAGGCATTACCATTACCAGTGAGCACAATATCATAGCCTGGTGTCGGACACTTGCTAATTTTGCAGAGGACCAACAAAGTAATAAAACCTTGATGGTGATATTATTACAAATATTATAAAGATGACAATTTAGAAAGAGAAATAGGTGGAAGATGTGATAGGAGACGGCAGGGTTTTTTTCACCTATTGGGGCAGGAACACTCAATATGT
>JABMQA010001152.1 GCA_013203545.1 Bacteroidota bacterium | reverse complement strand
GGATAGATATGTTCAGATCGTTGAGCACTTTGGGTACATAATCAAAATCACCCATCGATACGCCACCTGTCAACAAAACCATGTCGCATTTATCCAAAGCTTTTGTAATCAGTTCCCGCGTGGATTCTTCAGTATCTGATGCAATACCAAAATATTCTGCAATTGCACCAGCCCGCCTGATTTGAGCCATCAGTTGTGCTGCATTGCTATTTCTTATCTGTGACGGCAAGGGTTTTTCGTTGGGCTCAACCAATTCATCACCGGTAGAAATGACACCTACCACAGGCTGTTTAAAAACCAGCGGATTTACACATCCTACTGATGCCAGAACAGCTATCTCCTGGGGACGTATCAGTGTGCCTTTTTTTAAAACGACTTCATTTTGTTTAATGTCTTCACCGCGGAAACAAATATTTTGGTTGGTTTTGTTTTCAATAAACCTGATGGTGTTTTCTCCCGAATCACGGGTGTGTTCAACCATAATTACCGTATCGGCACCTTCAGGAACTACACCACCTGTCATCACCTTCGCACAGGTACCTGAAACAATCCGTTTTTCAGGCATCCTCCCAGCGGGCACCAATTCGATAACTTCCAGATCGCCCTCCAAATCTTCCTTCCTGCAGGCATATCCATCCACTGCCGACTTGTCGAAAGGCGGCATATCCATATCGGAATCCACATCTGTGGCAAGGATCCTTCCCTGGGCTTCCGCCAATGTTACAGCTTCCGTTCCTGCAATTTCAGCAGCGTTGATCACAATGTTATAGGCCTGTTCAAATTCAATCATCCTCAAATAAAATATTTTTCGATGCAAAAGTATAAAAACCATGAAATGTGGTTTGTCAAAATCATGGTGTATATTTGCCGGCTTTCATCAATACATTAATCCATAGTATGTTTTTTGATTCGTTGTTTTTACTCAGGCTTGTCATTTCATTTTTAGTCGCATCTGTGTTTATTGGGATTACAACCCTTCTGGCTGAAAGGTTTGGCAGCAAGATCGGTGGGTTAATTACCAACCTTCCATCAAACATACTGATCAGCCTGCTGTTTATTGCCATCATCAATGGTGAGGCATATGTGGTTAATGCCATTCCAACTATTCCACTGGGTTTGGCCATTGATGTGGTTTTTCTGTTCGTGCTTATCATTACCATGAGGTACAATTTTACCCTGGCCATCATTTTATCACTCCTCACCTGGTTTCTTGCATCATGGCTTGTTATTAAAATTGACTATACAAATCTGATTGTAAATAGTATGGTATTTATTGTGGTTGCCATTTCCACATTCATTCTGCTCGAAAAGCATTTCAACATCCGCTCAGTAAGCAAATCAGACAAAAAATACACCATTGCGCAAATTGTGGTGCGTGGCATGGCTGGCGGATTTGTGGTAGCAACGGTCATCGTTCTTTCAAGGGTGTTTGAATCTTATATAATAGGTGTTCTTTCAACATTTCCGGCGGTGATCCTTACTACCATGGTAATCCTTAAAATTAATCAAAGCACCCAATTTGCACAAGCAACTGGAAAGATCCTGATCATCAGTATATCCAATATTCTGGTTTATGGTTGTGGTGTCTATTTCTTATACCCTGTTGCGGGTGTCGCCTGGGGAACACTACTCTCTTTTTTTGCGGCATTTATCTGGATATGGGCTTTGTTTCCTTTGATGAGGAGGGTCAGGTAAACCACTCTTTGCCGGAAGGACATTTTCTTTAATAAGAATTCGATTTACACTTCTGGTTTAATGGGGTTTCCCACATTAAAAAGGCATCTCAAAATCTTCATCATCATCAAAAGGTTGCTGTGGTTCTTCTTCCGGCAACTCCTCATCACAATTGCAAAATTCACCAAACGGACAGGTTTGCGGATCGCCAGAACATAATTCCCAGTCGAACCCGGAAGAAGGAAGATATTGAACCAGAGAATCCCAATTATCGATAAGTTGTTCAACGTAACGTTGCATGGTTTAGGGTTTTTTGCTTTTTAATCTTTTTCCTTGGTTTCCCTGGTTTTATCGATAATCTGTAGTTTTTGTGAACTTTCGATGGCTTTCATCGCGATATCTTTCACGGTAGCTTCTGCGGTATTGGCCTTGCCCGATAACTCTTTAATTGAAGCTTCCAGATCCTTTATCTTCGATTGAAGTGTAGCGATGGTCTGATCTTTCAGTTTCAACTCACCCTCGGTTTGTTTACCGGTGAGTTCCTTGTGGAAATTGAATTGCATTTCAAGCCTTTCTGTAACTGTTTTTTCTGTTGTTGAAATGGCTTTCTCCAACTCCTTCGGGAAAGCAACAGCTTTTTCGCGCAGATCTTTCAGTTCGGCTTCAGCTTGTACAACTTTGGCTTCGCGTTCCGATATCTCTTTGTCGAAAGCAGTTTTCTTTTCAACCATATCTTTTTCAACTTTTGCCTTTTTCTCTTCGTAGATGTCGGTCTCTTTTTTGCGGGTAAGTTTAAGGTTGTACAAATATTCCTCTTCTTCGCGCTTCCTTTGTTTGTCCGTTGTTTCTTTCTGTTCTTTTTGTTGTTCTGCCCACTTCACCTGCTCGGTTTTCCAAAGTTCCTTCTGGGTTTTCATAGTGGTTTCGAATGCCTCTTTTTCAACCCTGATCTTTTCATCAAATGTGGCTTTTTCAATTCTCATTTTTTCTTCCAGTTCAGTCCTTTTCAGCGTCATCTCGGCTTCAAACTGGGCTTTTTTCTCCTTTTGTGCCATCAGCATCGCTGCCAGCGAATCGGCATTGGCCGTTACTTCATAAAGTTCTTCCAGGTTTATCTTTTCAAGGTTGATGGCCTGCTGAATCTCTTCCAGTTTTTTATATTCGGCCGTGAGTTCTTCACTAAGTTTGTCGAGCTCTTTCGCCACACCGAGTTTAAGGGATGCAATACCATTGATGATCCCTTCGGTGGAGTTTTCGGATGCCTTTTTTATCACCTCCTTTTTCCTTGTCTCCTCCTGCATCATTTTGGGTTGTTCACGCTTCTGTTCTTTAACCTTGACCATTAGCTCTTCATAGGCTGACAGAATCTCATTCTTTGTGTTTCTACTGCTGATTTGTGTGTCCATTATTGAATGTTTTTCTATTTTAGAATTTCTTTTTAACAAAAATAAAATATTTTACCCGAACATCAATAAACTTAGTGAAATAGATTAGAACCTGACCCATAGTTTTCTATATTTGCTCTCAAATATTAATGGAACAATTCATTTGGAATGGCGAAGCTTTTTCAGTAGATTTATCCACCTTGCTGGAAGGAATGTATCTGGTGAAAGTACAAACAGCAGGATTGGTTGAGGTGAAAAATTGATCGTAAAATTATAATCAGGAAGCAAAGTTCATGAAAACGAAAAATGAAACATCATAAAATTCTATTTTACATATGGCTCATAGATTAATAGGAAGATTGCCAAAGGTCGGGATTCGTCCCGTAATTGATGGCCGAGAGCAGGGGGTAAGGGAATCCCTGGAAGTACAATGCATGAATATGGCACATGCTGCTGCAAAGTTGATAGAAGAAAACCTGAGATTCCCCGGTGGTGAAAAAGTTGACTGCGTAATTGCCGACACCACCATCGGCGGAGTGGCAGAGGCCGCCATGTGTGCAGATAAATTCCAGCATGAAAATGTCCAGGTCTCACTTACTGTAACGCCTTGCTGGTGCTATGGTACAGAGGTGATGGATACAGACCCACTGATACCGAAAGCTGTTTGGGGTTTCAACGGAACGGAACGGCCCGGTGCCGTTTACCTTGCTGCCGCCCTGGCCGGGTATTCACAGAAGGGCATCCCAACTTTTGGGATTTATGGCCATGATGTTCAGGATGCCGGTGACACTGAAATTCCAGTTGATGTGAAAGATAAAATATTACGTTTTGTAAAAGCAGGACTTGCTGTAGCTCAGATGAAGGGTAAATCCTATCTGTCGATCGGGTATGGTTCAATGGGAATTGCAGGGTCTATGGTCGATTCAAATTTCTTTCAGGATTATCTGGGTATCCGTACCGAGTTTGTGGAATCTGTTGAGATCCTTCGCCGGATTGATGAAGGAATTTATGATCATCAAGAGTTTGAAAAGGCTTTGGCCTGGACAAAAGAAAACTGTAAGGAGGGGAAAGATTATAATAGACCCGAAAACCAGGCTGACATTACCCGCAAAGAACATGAGTGGGAAATCGTTGTGAAGATGACCCTCATCTGCCGCGACCTGATGATTGGTAATCCAAAACTAAAACAATTGGGATTTGGTGAAGAATCGCTGGGACGCAATGCCATAGCTGGAGGATTCCAGGGTCAGCGGCAGTGGACCGATTACCAGCCCAACGCAGATTTCACAGAGGCCATTCTCAACTCCTCATTCGACTGGAATGGTATCCGGCAGGCATTTGTGTTTGCCACCGAAAACGACAGCCTGAATGCTGTAGCCATGCTGTTTGGTCATCTGTTGACAAATACAGCCCAGATATTCTCCGATGTACGAACCTTCTGGAGTCCGGAGGCGGTAAATCGTGTGTGTGGAAAAGAATTGACCGGCCTGGCCAAAAATGGTGTTATTCATTTGATCAATTCAGGGTCAACTACCCTTGATGCCACAGCCCAACAACACAATGCCGATGGAAATCCGGCAATGAAACCCTATTGGGAAATCACGGATGAAGAAGCTCAGAAATGCCTTGATAACACAAAATGGCCACCGGCAATCCGGGAATATTTCAGGGGAGGTGGCTTCTCCTCCCAATTCACAACTGCGGGTGAAATGCCAGTTACCATGTCGCGGGTAAATATTGTGAAAGGCCTTGGTCCGGTCCTCCAGATTGCTGAAGGATGGACCGTACAACTGCCCGATGATATCCATGATGTTCTGAATGAAAGAACAAATCCAACCTGGCCAACCACCTGGTTTGTGCCAAATCTTTCCGGAAAGGACGCATTTAAGGATGTGTATTCGGTGATGGCCAACTGGGGCGCCAACCACGGAGCCATCAGTTACGGGCATATCGGCGCTGACCTGATTTCACTGGCTTCGATGTTGCGCATTCCGGTATGCATGCACAATGTGAAGGATGAAGAAATTTTCAGACCATCAGCATGGGCGGCTTTCGGGCAGGAAAAGGAATCGGCCGATTACCGGGCGTGTGATAACTATGGTCCTCTCTATGGAATTAAAAAGTGATATGAACCGGACAATAAAATTTTTAAACGGTAACTTGAATACACTATGAAACAGCAGTCAACACCACATCCATTAAAACAATC
>JABMQA010001151.1 GCA_013203545.1 Bacteroidota bacterium | reverse complement strand
GGACAAATCATAAGCACTTATTACATCCTCTTTTTTTTCATCCTCTTTTGAAGAAACCTTAGATTTATAAGTTAAATTTTGAGCTTCATACAAATTGTATTTATGAGGATAAGCTTCAAGCGTTCGTGTTTCCATTTTAAAACTCTATTATTGGAACAAGTTTTCCATTTGAATATTTACAAACATCTATTGCCAAAATTAATTCACCGCCGTCATTAAACTTTATAGGCCCGGTAATCCCTTGTGACTGATATTGCAAAATATTGTCTTTCCAGCTGAGTGAGGATTTCGGATTATGAGCTTTAGCGATGGCAAGGATTATGTTTGCAAAATCATAAGCGTAAGCATCAGTATAAAGTGGTTCTTTTTTAAATTGTTCTCTATATTTTGCTTTCCAATCCATTATCGTTTTATTGTCTTTACGGGATTCAAAAATTGGGGCATTAATTACCAACCCCTCAAGGCTTTCATTTGACATTTCCGGAGCGGCATCCAATAAATCAAATGAACAAATGGTATTTCCATTTTTAATTAAACTGTGTTCCCTAAAAGATTTAACCAGATTAATTACATGCTCTTTAAAACCATTTAGAATGATTAAATCGGGCTGATCTCCTTCAATTTTTGTTACAATATTATTGAAATTCAATGTGCTGATATCATAGGGATATGCAATTAAGTTAATTCCCAATTTGTCTAAATTTGGCTTTAAAACTTCACTATATTGCAAATTTGTTCCGGCGATGTTAACAAACACAAAAGCAACATTCTTCGGTTTTACTTTTTCAACATACTTTAAATAGTAGTCGCTTTCTATACCAAAATTAACATAGGTTCGAAATCCGGATTCATATGAATTTAAATACAAGGGTGTAAATCCCCATACAAAGTAAGGTTTTTCAATTTGCTCAAGTTTATCAATAATAGCCATGGTTTGTTGAGTAACTCCAGTGACGTAGATATCAAAGTTACTTAACAAGTGTTTATTTAATACTGTGACTGAGTTTTTAGACTGCCCCATGTTATCCTGAAAATCAAATGAAAGAATATCTGCATCATCGCTTTTAAACTCATTTTGCGCCAATTCAATTCCATTTCTAACTGACTCCCCATAAACCGCCAAATTACCGGTTAAAGGAATATTACATGCAATCTTTACTACTTCCTTATCCTTAGTCCCCTGATTATTACACCCACTAAAACTCAGCGTGATGGACAGAATAATTAATAAGCTAAAAAATACCTTTTTCATAGTCTTCATTTTAATTCGTTATAAATTCATTAATTAATATTTCTTTTTCCTTTTGGGAAGTATCTAACAGCTCCAAATGTTTGTTTCTTATCCTGATTATTCGTCCAGCAAATTCGAATACTTTGGGCAGGTTCTGTTCAATCACCAATAGGGTCATTTCTTCGGCCTGCCTTATTTTGTCCAAAGTTTCGTAAAGCAACTTTACATTGGACATCGATAAACCGGCACTGGGTTCGTCAAGGATAATAAAAGTGGGATTTTGGATCAGAACCATAGCCAACGCAAGCTGGTGCTTTTCACCTCCGCTCAGGTAGCTTGCTTTCAGGTTGAGTTTATCCTCGTGCCTTAGGAACGCAATATAGCTTTTAACTTGTTTTAACCTGGCAGTAAAATCATGTTTCTTCTGTTCACGTCCGGCAAAAACAAGGTTGTCCCGCGTGGTCAAATTTGGAAATACTTCACCTCCCTGCATAAAATACCCGATTCCTTCTTTGGTAATTTTGGGTGTGGTGTAACGGGTAATATTTTTGCCATTAAAAAGGATTTGTCCTTCGCGCTGGGGCGCCATATTCATGATGGCTTTTGCGAGCGTGGATTTGCCCGAACCGTTTTTACCAATCACACCAAGGGTTTCACCCTTTCCAACTGTCAGGTTAATGCCATCTATTATCCAGTGTCCTTTGCGGTATCCTGCCTGTATGTTTTGTAGTTCCAACATATCAGAAACCCAGATAAGTATTTCTAACCAGTGGATCGTCGATTACTTCAGTAGGTGAGCCGGATGCATGGATGCAACCATCGTGAATGAAATGGCAGTTGTGCGCAACTTGTTTTACAAACCCCATGTTATGCTCAATCAGGAAAACGCTCATTTTATTTTCGTTTACCATGCGGTTCAAAATGTCGGTGAT
>JABMQA010001150.1 GCA_013203545.1 Bacteroidota bacterium | reverse complement strand
TTATTCATTGCCAGAACATTAAATATATCTCTCGTTAAAACCGTCTGATACGATGTACCGTCAATTAAGCCCAAAACATGGCCAACCAGACCTACCCCTGTATTTGAATATTCCCACCATGTTCCGGGAGTAAATTCCAGATTACAATAGTTTGTCAGATAGTCGTAAACCTGTTCGGTAGTGTAAGCAGCGTATGGGTTTTCGATATCGTAGCCGGGAGGCAGCGGATAATTTGATTTTGCTTCATGTGGTGTTCGCGGCATACCTGATGTATGTGTCAGAAGATGTAAAAATGTTATTTCAGTTCCATCTTTAGTTGGCACACTGACCTCACTGGCCGGTAAATGATGCCCCATAATATCATCCTGGATAATTCCATTCAGGTACATATCGGCCGTTAAAATAGCAGTAAAAATTTTTGTGATAGAGCCGATATCAAATGTCGTATTTGCATCGGGTGGTTCATTTTGATTGACCGATTTGGAACCATAGGAAAATATCAACTTCTCCTGCTGTTGATTAATAATTCCAACCATTGCCCCGACTTTTACATATTGATTGGCTAAAGCATTAATTTCATCTACCAGGCTGTCAAACTGTGGCACCTGAAGTGGATCATCTTTTTTGCAACCGGAGTTGATGATTATTAATATCAGTAAGAAAAGGTTGAGAAGTAATTTGAAATTTCTACACATAGAATATTAATTTTCCTGATTTTTAGTCCCTACCAAAAATAAGCAATAATCCCTTCGGAAATGCAAATGGATGGAAGCAACTGTAATATTTGTTTTCTGGGATTTTAATTCATCCCTGTTTTTATCATTTTCCTGGTCAATACCATGGAGCGGGATGAGATGTTGATGAAATAAACGCCGGCTGGAAAGTCCCCCAGTTCAACCGGAATCCGGTGCATACCCGGATTCATTGACCTGATGCTTTGTTTCTTTATCAGCCTGCCGGTGGCGTCCAAGACATGTAGTTCAATATCTTCCCGGGCATGGAGCGTTAAATTAACAACAACAGATCCGATACATGGGTTGGGAAAAACATCAAAACGCATTTCATTTGCCATTTCCTGTTCACCGGTAATGATCAAAACATTCAAAGCATTGGCAAGCGCTTTTGCCACATTTTCGGCATTAATAAACGTATCGTTCCTGAGAATCGAAATGGAATGGTGATCTTCCGTGTCGTACAGCGTATAGGATGAATAACCACGAATGTTACCGCTATGAAAATAATAGGTCTTTGAGTTGTAATTCATTCTAAAAATCCCGCAACCTACACCATTCGTAGCACCTGTCAGGTTGATAAAATCCGTGAGTTTTTCAAAAGCAGATTCAGATAAAAAATCCCCGTTGAAGAGATGATCATACCACTTAACCATATCTGAAGTTGTAGATTTGATGCAGCCCACAGCAAATGCAGAAGTGGTTATGGCGGTTCTCGGAATTAGTGAAACATCTTCACCCAGGTGCCATGGATGTGCAGATATACCGTTTACTTGTTCAAAACCTTCAACAAAGGTATTGATCAACTCCAGCGGATCAAGTATCGAATCCCTGATAAGGTCGGCCCATGATTGTCCGGTTGCGTGTTCGATGATCATCCCGGCAAGGGTAAAATTGGTGTTTGAGTAGGCAACTCCGGCGCCCGGTGCAAACAGTGGTGGCCCGACGAAGTTTAAAACATCCTCCGGAGTCCACACCGAATCGGGGTTGGCAAATACTACATTTACAAATCCGGCGGTCCAGTAGTCGGCAATGCCGCTGTTGTGGCGAAGGAGTTGTTTGATGGTAGTGTTGGTATCGATGTTTGGATATGCAGGCAGCCAGTCATATAGATGATCATCCAGCGAAAGCAGATTCTTCTCTGACAATTTGATCATTAATACCGCTGTAAACAATTTGGTATTGCTTCCAATTCCCAAAAGCATATCGGGGGTCAGGGGATTGTTTTCGAAAGACTCGCCGCTGGTTCCTGTCCAGGTACCCACATCATATATGTTTACAGCTGCTGATATGCCCGGGACTGAATTGGAACCCTGGTAAATTTCAAGTACATTTTGCAGGGAGTCGTCAATGTATTGAGGAACCTGTGCCTGTGATGTATAAAAAAACGCACAAAGCAACGTCGGAAGTAGAAGTTTTTTTTTCATCTGGATATAGTTTAAGTATGATTATAAAAATAACCCCTCCATACTTGATATTAAAAAGGACATTTTTTAAATGTCACACTATTGTACAATGATATTGCATTTTGGCTAAGAGGTTTGAAAAGATTCCTCACTTCGTTTACTAATGACAACTTTCTATAAAAGGCTGATGCAAACATAAAACAGACCTCTCAGTCTCCGCCGGTTGGCGGATTCTTCGAGGTGACAATGTTGTTGTGATAAGTGGGGGGTGGGTGGGAGTTGAGAACGCAAAGCGTTCTCAACTCCCACCCACCTTTAAACCTCAATGTTCTGTCATGTAGATCCACCGGCCTTAGGCGTGAGCTCAGTCGAACGCTGGCGGAGAGACATCTTTGTTAATTGATCTAACTTGAATTCTTCAAGGATTTACTGATAGGTTTTTGGGTAATTTGTTTTGAAGGTTTTACTTAACATAAAGTATTCAATAAACCTATCGCAAAGCCACAAGCACATAATCCCTGACCAGTGAAAACGGTGAGATGCTGCCACCGGATAAATAGTTTCCACCATTAAATACGATCATCATTTCTTCTTCAGGGAAGATGATCATATACTGGTCTCCCCAACCTGCAGCCAGAAAAGAATGGTAGGTCCGGCCATTCACCTGGTAATCCTGCAGCCACCACTGAAATCCATAGGCATGTGATAATGGCAGCGTTCTTCCTTTTGTCTGGATGTGATCACTTACAGATTCGGATATCCAATCTTCTGAAATAACCTGGTGATCTTCCCAATAACCATTGTTCAGGAACAGATACCCGATTTTAGCCAGTTCACGTGGACGGAGAAATAATCCCCCGGAAGCGAAGAAATAATTACCTCCCATGCGTTGCCATGCGCCTCCCTTAACATTAAGCGGATCAAACAAATATTCGTTGCCAATATCAAGCAAACTCATACCGGTTTTTTTCTGGATGATTGCACCCAGGACATTTGTTCCGCCACTATTGTAATGGAACTCTGAGCCCGGCGAATACATCATGGACCTGGAGAGAATATAAGCGATCGGATCCTCAGAATTAAAAAGTGCTGTAACATCGTTCAACTGATTACCATAAGGACGGGAACTTTCATCCCACGCAAGTCCTGATGACATGGTGAGGAGGTCTTTCACTGTAATCTCAGCTTTGGCTCCGGTTAAAATGTCGCTGTATTCAGGTAACAGATCCACGATTTTATCATCGAGATTGTCAATAAACCCTTCCTTAACTGCGGCTCCAAAAATAACCGAAGTGATGGATTTACTTACAGATGCCAGATAATGGTCGGTTTCCCGGTTGTAATGAATGTAATCTCCATTTGATCCGGGAGGATTACCGGAGTAGAGATAACC
>JABMQA010001149.1 GCA_013203545.1 Bacteroidota bacterium | reverse complement strand
TTATTGTTTAACCTCTACGAGGTAACAGGAATTAGGGGGGTCACTTTTTTGCTACAATACTAAATCGCCTACGGCGAATTCCCCGCCGGTTGGCGGGGTTAAAGTACTGTAGAAAAATAAGTTACGATTAATGGACTTTTCCCCGTAGGTGATTAACAGGTTTTACCGAACAACAGTGTTTTATAATATCGAATCCACGTTATTTAGATTTCGATGTCTTTTTCTGCTGCCAGTTTGCGGAATAAGGAAGGGGTTAGCCCGGTGATTTGCTTGAACATGGTATTAAAGGAAGAAATGGAGTTGAAACCAGAAATTTCGGCAATGCCGGCAATTGAATATCGGTCGTTAGATTTATCGGATAACATCTCACGGGCATGTGAAATCCGATATTTATTAATCAGGTTGGTAAAATTGGCGTTGAATTCTTCATTCACAATCTGTGACAAATATGTGCGACTGATTTGCAGTCGGGTTGCAACCTTTTCGATGGTGAGGTCTGCCTGTGTGAATATCTGTTCATCTTCCATCAGGTTGCTAAACTGAACCAGAACAAGCTCTCTTGTTTCGTCAGATAAAGATGAGGAGAGATATTTTTTCCTTTTTTCAGCATTTATTCTGTTTCCTTTTTTTTCGAATGCCATAAGTTCCAGGTTCCTGCTCATTAAAGATTTGTTGGTGGCAGTCACCTTTTTTTTCTGGTGAAAGATAATAAGCATGGCCCCCAGGGCAACCAGAAGAAAGAGAACAAGGAACATCAGCACAAGGTCTTTAAATTTCCCACGCTGGACCACTATTTCCTTTTCTTTGGATAAGAGCGCTATCTTCTCCTCCTTTTGCAGGACCTCATGGGCAATCTGCAAATTGGCAATCCGGGACTCCATTTCTTCAGTCAGCAAACTATCGTTTATCTGATTATAGGTTTGCAAATAAGTATAGGCTTGGCCAAATTCCTTTTTATTAAAGCTGATTTTTGCCATCAACTCGTATATGCCGGCCAACAGGTCTTTGGAGTCTAACTGCCACGCAACTGCAAGGCATTTGTTTATGAATAATACGGCAGAATCATTTTGCCCCTGCCGGAAATACATTTCGGCAAGGTTATATGTGATGTCCCCGGCCATGAAAATATTGGACAACGAATCTGCTATTTGATAAGCCCTTTGCAAACAGTCCCGGGCTTTGGTGAAATCATTCAGGTTTAAGTAAGTAACTCCGATATTTTGTAGAGATTCGGCAATTCCACGGTAATCTGATAAAGTCCGCTTGATGTTGATGGATTTATTGTAAAAATACAAGGCCGAATCATATTTTCCGATTTGATCATAAATGAGCCCGATATTATTGTACGAACCGCTTTGATATTGCATTATCTTTTCCATATCATGATTCTCGTCCAACATTGCGTTTTTCATCTCCAATGCGAGCCTGAAATGATCCAGCGCTTTTTGATATTGCATTGTTTTGGCATATACAATCCCCAGATTATTCAGGGAATTGGATATTCCGTTATTGCCCCTGATCATACGGGCCAGTCGAAGCGCCTCGATATGGATAGGAAGTGGCCTTGTCGAGAACTCCCATGTCCTGAAAAACGGCCCCTAAATAATTGTAGATGTTTGCAATACTTTGGGTGTCGTTTTGCATTTGGGAAACATACAGCGCATTTTTCGAATAGAGTATTCGATCTTCAAAGGAATTGCTTTCTTCGGCCAGTTCCATGAATACCTTAACCGAATCCACCTCAGTGATACCGTATAATGCGCCTCCGGCAATAGATATTAAAACTGCTGTTATTACAGACCGCATCAATTTAGTAATGAATTAGTTGCTATTAATAAAAAACAAAGATAACAAAACTGTTGAATAGAGATTATGTTGACAGATGCAATAAATCTCATCATTCAGGTACAATATTACAGGGCTTCAGGTGGCGTATCGGGTGGGAAAACCTCATATTTATCACTTTATAAACGACTTAATATACCACAAACAAATTGCCGGTATTCATGATCTCAGTTTTGTTTATCTTTACCTTTTGAAATTATTTACATAACAACTCAAAAGATATGAAAGTAAGTACACGCAATACCTTGTTGGGCAAGGTTAAAAAAATCGAACACGGTTCAGTAAATAGCGAAGTGATCGTTGAACTTCCGGGAGGGCTGGAACTGGTGTCGATTATTACAAAGTCCTCAGCCGAAAATCTCGGTCTGCAAATTGGTAAAGAAGTGATGGCGCTGATCAAAGCCACAAATGTGATGATTGCCACCAATGACTGAAAGCATTTCTGATGACTGTTTCATTGATTTTCTCAAAGGTTTTTATGAAAATGTCTATCTTTAAAAAAAATAGAAACATGGGAATTTGACACAATCCCCCCTATTGAAAATATGGAAATCAGGTGATTGAAGGCCGTCCCCCTTTTTTGGAAAGGGGGAAACAGGGGGATTTATTATCGTCCCCCTTTTTGAAAAGGGGGATACAGGGGATTAGAAAAGCAATTCACAAACAAAATACAAATCAAAAGAAAAACTAAAATTTCAAAACATGAAGAACTTATACATTTTTACGGCACTTATCTTTTTGCCATTGCTGCTACTTGCCGATCAGGTGACCATGATCGTCATCAGCATACCTGAAAACACCCCTCCCGGAGATGATATCTATATCGCCGGGTCCTTCAATGGCTGGAATCCGGGTGATCCAACTTACATGCTCCAAAATAATTCATCCGTTCAACCCGAAATTGTTATTGAAGGTACCGGAACCATCATGTTCAAATTTACCCGTGGTAGTTGGGAAACGGTGGAAGGAAATGAAAATGGCGGATTTTTACCCGACCGGACCTTCACCTTTGGCACTACCGATACCCTTGAAATTACCATCTTAAGCTGGGAGGATACGGGAGGCACGAACCATACAGCTGCTGAAAATGTAATTGTAATGGATGAGGAATTCTACATACCACAGTTCGACCGATACCGTAGGATCTGGCTCTATCTTCCGCCTGATTATGAAAACACATTGGATAATTATGCTGTGCTTTATATGCACGATGGTCAGAACCTTTTCGATGCGGCCACCTCTTACGCTGGCGAATGGGAGGTTGATGAAACCCTCAACGATCTTTTTACCGAAGGCAAAGGAGTTCCCATTGTAGTTGGGATTGATAACGGAGGCACATTTCGCATTGATGAGTAT
>JABMQA010001148.1 GCA_013203545.1 Bacteroidota bacterium | reverse complement strand
TGCCAGTAATAGGTAGGGCTGGAGTGACTTGGGTAACCCTGAATATGAACCTCAGTAACAGCGAGGTTACCAATAAAAACAGTGGCTCCCATTGTCACATAATCACTTACAAAAGGCCCGTCATATGCGCCCCAGGTGCTTTCTTCATAGGTAGGAACATATCCGTTGTTATTCCCCTGGATAGGGAAAGCACCAACCGCCCAGTAGAAATCTTCGAACCAGTAACTACTGGGTGAGGAGCCAATATAGGCAACAGATCCTTTGTTAACGCCACGCTGCCATGTTTCACCTATACACTCTCCATATCCAAAATCAGCAGCAAGACAACAGTTGCCTATTGCAATCGGGTATTTGCCATTGTTGGAGAAATTATTCACAGCGCTTTGCGACAGATTCGGATCACCCCATGATGTCTCACCACAATGCGCTGTATAGTTGATCATACTTACGGCTATTTTTTCAGGATCGTAACAGCCTGTGTAGGGACTTGTAAGGTATGGAAACACATTTGTAAATCCGTAAGAAGCATTAAAATAATTTTCAGTACCATAAAGTACGGTGGGTTGACCAACACGTGGATTCCAGGTTCCATCGGCCCCGGCAATCAGGGTAACATTGTTAAGATATGTTGGATCTTCAAATTCATATTTTTCATAATAAACAGTCTTTGCAATCTGTGCAAGTAATTGCGCGGAATTGGTTGCGGAAAACCTTCCGTAATACATTTCAGGGAAATAATCACCGTCAACACTGGCATAATAGAGGTCGGTCATCTTGTTTGAAGATGAGCCCACAGTGGCAGGAATTTGCGGTGTATCGCCAACCAGCAGGAAAAAACTCGGCGCCGGATCGGTTGGTGTACCCTGGTTGTATTGATCATGTATCCAGGTTTGAATGGCTGAATAGCTACTTCCAATTTCATCCGTATAGGCAGTGATGACCTCAAACCCTTTCATGGTTTTCCACTCAATGAAAGATTGAAGGTCGTTTTCGAACATCCTGTCGGAAATAATAAGGTATTTCACGGGATATTTTGTCAGGTCGGGATTATTGGGATAACCGGTTCCAAGCCTGTTGAGCAAGCTTTTGCGGACCACATCAAAATAGGGCGAATAGGTTGATGTTTTGATATACTCCGTTAATGCTTCATCAACATTTGAAAAGGAAATTTCTAGTTCAACATCATTGCAAACCCTGATGATTCCTTTGGCAGGATTATAACTTACAGGCGATACAGTAACGCGCGCAAGACGATAACCCCTCATTACACCAAGAATTTCAACGGAAGCAAGTTCAGGCTCGATAAAGAAATCTTTCTGATACATTTCCTGATTGAATTCAAACGGCACATCCGAAGCATCCTGATCTTTACGTATTGACGGCTGAACAGGCATAATGGGCTTTGAGATATCATAATCGGACAGGCGATATTCGGTCATGGTGAAATTTTTCACCTTAACCGTAACCTCAGCACCAAAAGGTATCTCAATCAGTTTTTTGGATGCAGGCAATTTTGGCATTCCAAGTTCACCTGTAGAGTATGTTCCCGGGATCAGGATTTCGTTGAAAAGACCTTGTTCGGTCTCAACTTCAAATGTATTCAATCCGTTGTAGGAAAAATTAAGGTCGAGCTGTTGCAAATTATCCTCAGCAACAACAACTTCAGGGTTGGCCCTGCCGAAATCGATATTAAATTCCTGGGCTATGGCACGGTGGTTCACGAGTAATCCAAACAGGATAACCATTATTGCAATAAACAAAGGCTTTCCGTTAAGAAATTGGTAAGCAATCTTTTTCATGATGAAATATTTTGTGAGTTAATTAATAATAGAATGCGTTAGTATCTAATTGGAGCAAAAGTACAACAATTAAAAAAACAGCAACATATAATTTGAATAACTTTTTAGTGGCGTTCCAGTTTCGGCAAAAGTAGCAGCAATTGTATCCAATGGCAAGGCATTAATTCCAGCAAAGCCTGAACGGCCATACAATTTTATTTTATTAAACACAGTGCTTGTAAGGCGATTCTGAGGATATCAACTGACTCACGATAGAATAATAG
>JABMQA010001147.1 GCA_013203545.1 Bacteroidota bacterium | reverse complement strand
GTTCTTCCGAGTACAGTTCCAACAACGCCTGGAAACAGAACTTCAACAATGGCAATCAGAACAATTCACCCCGTTAAATAGCCAAAGGCTCACGAAGTGATTTAACGGGGCAGGCAATAAGAACAACACAAACTATGTTCGTGCCGTTCGGGGTTTTAAACAAATCATCAAAAGCCTGGGTGGAAACATCCGGGCATTTTTTATAATGAAATGCCTGTAAACCCAATTCTGCTAATGAATTCAGTGAATAGCATCGGTAATATTTATTGCCAAAATGCCCGGTTTGGAGAAGACAGGTGCAGCGCACCCCAAATATTTGTAGCCAGGATGCGTACAGAGGAAACAAAAGGTGCAGCGCACCGAAAGATTAAAACCGGGAAAGCCAATATTACGGTGCGCTGCACCTTTAAAAAACATTGTGACACCAAAATTCTACAAATATTTTGGCGGCTCTGCCGCTATTTGTTTGTTGCAACGCAAAATCATTTTTTATGCAACTCAACTTATTTACCAGCCTAACCGAAAATCGACCAAAAATAGATCCCGGCGATTTGTTTGAAGCTTATTTCCTATGCCGAAAAAATAAAAGAAACACCCATAATGCCCTGGTTTTTGAAGTGGATTATGAAAACAATTTGCTGAAACTTGCCGAAGAAATAAACAATGGAACCTATCAGCCGGGACGCTCAATAGCCTTCATCGTTAATAAACCCGTAAAACGCGAAATCTTCGCCGCCGACTTCCGCGACCGCGTAGTGCATCACTGGCTCATCGCAAAACTAAACCCGCTTTTCGAGCGTATCTTCATAAACGACAGCTACGCCTGCCGCACCGGAAAAGGAACCCACTTCGGAATATATCAGGCTAACGATTTTATAAAATCATGCTCCGAAAACTACAAAACCGATTGCTACATCCTGAAACTCGACATCGCCGGCTTTTTTATGCACATCAACCGTAACATCCTTTTCGAAAGGCTAAAGCAATTCATTATAAAACACTATCCGTCTGCTGATAAACCACTGGTGCTCGAAATTTGCGAAAAGCTTGTTTTTAATAATCCTGCTCAAAACTGCATCATCAAAGGAAAACGAAAAGACTGGCACGGATTGCCGCACAACAAAAGCCTTTTTCACAGTTCGGCAGGCTGTGGTTTGCCAATAGGCAATTTTACCAGCCAGGTATTTGCCAACTTTTACCTCAACCCCTTCGACCATTATATCAAAACAATCCTCAACATGCGCTACTACGGCCGCTATGTTGACGATTTTGTGATTGTTCATCAGGATAAAGATTTTCTCAAATCCCTTATCACAAAAATCAGGGATTACCTCAAAGGTGAATTACATCTTACACTTCACCCCAACAAAATCTACCTCCAGCATTATACTAAAGGTGTGAAATTTCTCGGTGTTGTCATCAAGCCGAATCGCATTTACATAGCCAACCGCACCAAAGGCAATTTTTATCAAGCCATTCAAAAGCAAAACAAAATCGCAAGAGACCACAAACCAACAAAAGAAGAACAGGCCGAATTTTTAAGCTATATGAATTCGTATCTTGGAATCATGATGCATTACAAAACATACAGGCTGCGCAAACGGATGATCCGAAAACATCTCTCGGGCTGGTGGGAGAATTATTTTTATACCAAAGGGTACAGCAAGTTTGTGGCAAAGCGTAAGATTGCAGCAAGGCCCTTGGATAAATCCCAATTATTGCAAAATGCCCGTGAATACATTGAGGGAGAGCGAATGCTTCTCAACTAACGATGGAAATTCAAGTCATTTTTTCATAAGCAGGGATATTTTTCCATACCAGAAATTAAAAGCTTTAACTTTGGCCACTTCACCATCCAAAATTAATTGATGAAAGCTGGAAGCGTAACGTTTTGTAAGGGTTCATCCCCACAAAATCCAAAATTTTCAATTCTCATTCCTACCTGGAATAACCTGACTTATTTACAGATGCTTATTGGCAGTATTAAAAAAAACAGCCGGTACGAACACGACATTGTTATCCACATCAACGATGGCCGGGATGGAACCACCAAATGGGTAAGCGAGCAACAATTGAGTTATACTCATTCCGATGAAAATATCGGCGTTTGTTATGCCTTTAATTCAGCCGCAAGCCTGGCAGTATCTGAATATTTATTATTAATCGATGATGACAATTACGTGTTGCCCGACTGGGATTATTATCTGCTGGAGGAAACCGAAAAGGTTGGCCATACTTCGTTTGCCATTTCAGGTACAAAGATCGAACCCCGTAAAACCTTTAATCCTTGTGTTCTGGCCCCGTTTGATTTTGGGCGCAATCCTGATGAATTCCGTGAAAATGAACTATTGGAAGCTTATCAAAAACTTCAGTTCAACGATTGGAACGGGAGCAGCTGGTATCCGTTGGT
>JABMQA010001146.1 GCA_013203545.1 Bacteroidota bacterium | reverse complement strand
ATAAAAAGGCTCCCTTGATGGGGAAAGTAGCATATTATCCCCATCTGCCTTTAACAACCATGATTCTGCTGCCTGGCCTTCTACAGCTCCACCTGCCCCTCGGCTGAATGCAATGGTGAGGTCGTCGTTGTTGTCGGTTTGTATGCCTTTGGTTATTAATACCCCTGAATAATCAACATCCACACTTGGAATGACGAGGATGGAAGGATAGACATTTTCAGGGTTCAATAAATAGCGTTGCCGCCATTTATAGCTTCGTTCCGAATAGGGTGATGCCCACACATCCTTGATCCCCTGGAGTATTTTTTCCCTGTCCACCACATTGAAAAGGGTCAGGTTCAGGCCTGCTCCTGTAAAGTCTTTCAGATCCTCCATATTGGTGTCGCTTCTGAGAAAAACCGGGACTTCACCGATTTTTCTGCCAAAAACACCTGAAAATGATTTTTCAAGGTCTGCCACAAATTCCGGCTTAAGGTTGATGGATTTGATTTCTTTTCTCAAAATTTCCAGTTCACCAAGCGTATAAACATCGATTTCATCTTCCGATTTGCCCTGTAACCTCATTTCGGAGGCGTGCTCAAAAAAGGAATTCAGATATTCCCAATAAGAAATTTCCTTTCCGGGAATGATCTGAAGCATATGCTGCTTGAAAATCCCGAAAGGAATCACAAAGCCTTCCACAACGTGTTCGGGAAACATGCGTTTCAACTGTCCGAGGTTGGCGGCCTTTGGCCCGCAGAGAACACCTGAGTGTTTTGAGTTTACATTACGGAGGTTCAATGTTTTGGTTTGCTTCAGGTCAATCCGGTTTACCGGCACGGTGATTTTTTCTTCGCTTCGCTTTTTTATTTCAAACAGTTTACCCTCTGCCTCCGTCATTTGCTCAGCCGGTTTCATGATGACGGTTCCTTTGTTAGAAACTGCATAGAATACTTTTTTGCCGTTATACCGCTTTAGTTCCTCCAGGTTTTCTGAAGATACAACGGCATTGGGAATACCCAGGTTCCGGGCAAGCAACTGGACATGCGAAACCATATTTCCTTCGGTAACGGTGGCAATGCCGGCAACCGGTTTCAAATCGGCAGGAGGAAAATTGAATACATAAATTTTATCACCGGAAATGATTTTATTCTCAGTTACTTCGTTAAATACAACCAGCTCGCCCATGGCAAAGCCGGGGTTGATACCCCTGATGTGGCTTTGACCGGCAATGCCCATGACTTTGTTGGACAGGTCGGCCTCCCTGGAAATAAACGCTCCCAGTTCGCTCACACACCTACCCAGATAAAGCAGGAGTGAAGATCTAATCCTGTCATCGCTGTAACCATTCACGAGGGGTTCAAATCCACCGTACAGCCCAATAACGTCTTTGTAAACACCCCTTGACATGCCTGCGCTCCATTCCACCAATCTTCTTGAAGCATCCAGTATTTTGTTCAGCTTTTCAAGCGAAACAGATGGGGTTGCAGGTGGTTCCAAATCGTATCTTACCTTTTCCCATTCCCAAATTTCAATGTAACCGCTTCCAGCGGCAGCCATACCCAAATAATAGGTTTTGGTCAGCAGGTCGTTGAGCGATATGTTTTGCCATGAAACCATTTCCCTGAAAAGGATTTCCTCCAGTTTTATTGAAATATCTATCAAGGCGAGCCGGGCGGAGCTATTTTTGACCATGGGCATTTGTTCGCGGATTAGCCATAGCAGTTTGGCTATTCCGATGACCCTTTCTTTTCCGGATATATTATTGTATTGATCCGATAAGGCCTGAATGGATTTTCCCGGTTCGGTGTCTTTCGGAATATTTTTCAGGTATTTTTTTAATGAATTCATATCTGCCGGCTGAAACACGATTTCCATGTTTCGGATCAGCTCATCGATCTTTTTTAGCTGATCCTGTGTAAGTTTGTTTTTATTCGTATCCCTGTATTTTTTCACGGTTTGTATGTCGGTTGGTTCGGGTTGCCCGTGAATTTTTACCCGGATATCCAGAAAGGAAGGAACACTGTCGGAAATTTCCTTGGATATAGAACGGACCAATTGGGTTTTGCTATCATCACCCTGATGTGGGATATCCTTAGCAGCCTCACGGATCAGGAAATAGTATTGCTTTACCCTGGCATCATCTGCAAGTAACCGGTTAAAAAATTCAACGCCCCAGTTTTCTTCGTCCTCGTCCTGGATGGCGCCGCGATAATATTGTGCCCTGCGCAAAATCCAGCCGTTATCTGTTCTTTTTAAAAATTGCTCAAGCTGGTACTGTTTTATCCTGGAATGATAATTATCAGCATCCCAGAATTCGTTGAACTCCGTTGTTGCAAGGATTTGCCCAAGGTAAATATAGTTGGTTTTGGCCAGCGAAATAACTTCATCTTTATACCTTGCCCGTTGTACACCGGGTTCGGGACAACGTTCCTGCGGAGGCCTTGTGGTGCCATCTTTGCAAAACCAGCGAATATCTTTGTATGGCCCTTTGGGATCTTTCCTGAATTGTTCAACCATGTTTTTTACCTGGCTGTTTTCAACTATCTGCGCCATGATTGTTACAGGTGCAAGCAAACACACAATAACAAAACCTATTTTATTCATCCGTGGTATTTGAAATAATTATTTTCTCTCCTTAATTGTAACGTTTACATCAGGGGCTTCAACCAACTGAAAAGTAGCTGATGCAAATTTAATTGCCCCATTTGTCTTCTCAACTTCATTTAAAATTCTTGTAAAGAGTTCTGTTT
>JABMQA010001145.1 GCA_013203545.1 Bacteroidota bacterium | reverse complement strand
TCGCTTTTGCTAACGCTGTGAAGATTGAAATGGAACAGCCAATTGGTTATTAAATCAAAGCCTGTCCGACAACCGGCGGATTGGGCTAAGCCATTGGAAAAACAAATGTTATACTGTGGGGATTGAACGTTTTCAGGCTCTTCCCGGAGCATGGTTTCATGTTGTGATGTCGGTACCGTTATTGCCAATTACGGTAAATTCCAGTTACCGGACGAACAAACCAGGATAAAACCGGTATTGGGCACTTCATCCGGGCACACCACACCCATTTGGATAAAATCACATAATCCATTTAAGTTGGATCGTAAACGTGCCACCAATAACTCTCCTGGGTACGCTCACTTAAATTACGTAACATGGCTTTGAATGTATTACTCAAAGATTACTATTTGTTTGAATTGATATTATAGATATATTTGCAATTCGCGAATCGCGAATTAATGATGATTATTATGAAGAAGCATAATGGAATGCGCCCACAAGATATTGTAGTTCTATTGAAGATTATTTCAATAAGAGATGATAAGTGGCGAAATATAGATATTGCAAATGCTATTGGAATAAGTCCGTCTGAAGTTTCTGAAGCTTTAAATAGATGTAAGATTGCAAGACTTATTGATAGTAAAAAAAGAAAAGTAAACATCAATTCATTTATAGAGTTCTTAGTTTACGGATTAAAATACGTCTTCCCTACTGAACCTGGAGCAACTGTAAAAGGAATTCCAACAGCTCATTCAGCAACACCAATTAAAGAGCATATGTCTGCTGGAGCGGATGTTTATGTGTGGTCTTATGCTAAAGGTAGTCATCGAGGACAAGCTATTGAACCATTATATAAAACTCTGCCTCAAATAGTTCAGGAGGATGAGTTGTTCTATGAACTTTTAACCATTGTAGATACTATTCGAGTTGGTCGGGTAAGAGAAATAAAAATTGCCATTGACGAATTAAACAAACGCTTAAAACATGCATAGTACAAATATGCTTATGGTACAAACCGTAGCGAATGGTTTGGGTGACTTGAAAGATGAAATGGTATTTGTAGGTGGAGCGGTTGCTGAACTTTATGCCGATAATCCGGCAGCTTCTGAAATCAGACCAACGATTGATGTGGATTGCGTAATTGAGATAAGTTCAAGACTACATTTCGCACGATTGGAAGAAAACCTGAGAACAAAAGGGTTTAAAAACGACACTTCGGAAGGGGCACCAATTTGTAGATGGATTTACAACGAAATTAAGGTTGATGTTATGCCAACAGATTCAAATGTTCTTGGATTCACTAATAGGTGGTATGAAGAAGGAATGGAAATTAAAATATCAAAAGCACTCCCTGATGGAACAGAAGTATTTGTATTTCCACCAGAATATTATTTAGCTGCAAAATTTGAGGCTCATAAAGGAAGAGGTGGAAACGATTTACGCCAAAGCCACGATTTTGAAGATATTATCTACATTATGGATAATTGCCGTGACCTTTTGAATAATATTAATGATTCAACTCCAAATGTTAGAACATACTTAAAGGAAGAATGCCGGAACTTATTGGAAAATGAAGGTATTACAGAAGGTATTGAAAGTGCTTTGCCGTATGGCTCAGATTCTGATAGTACCGAAATAATTGAGAATTTAATAAAGAATATTGCTGGAATTGAATAATGGAGAAGGAAAAATTAACATATAAATTGCCTGAAGGGTGGATTTGGTCGACAATTGATATTTTTAATAATTTTTCAATCCATGAAGCACGATTGCACAACAAAAAATATAGTGCATTTGGCAGATAGTACTTAAATTGAAGATGATAGCAGTAATGGAATATAGCAGTAAATTTAAAATTTGGAGCGTTGAAATGCCAAACGCACCATATTCAAACCGTTGGCAACCATAAAAAAAAGAAAAGGATGAAATACTTTATGATGGTTTTAATTTCAATTCTTATAATCTCGTGCAACGAGGAAGATAGAATAGAAAAGAAACGAATAGATAAGTTTGAAAGCATTATCGGAGAACTTGAAACTCTCTATCTTGATGAGATTGTATCTGATTTTGAAATATATTTAAATTCCCTGTATCACAACGAATTCGTTGAGTCAAAATATGAAAAATATTTGATTGCCTTATCGAAAGGCAACATAGCAGACATCTGGACAATTGATTCAATCAAACTAAAAAAGTATGGAACAAATAGTAATCTGCTTGGAAAATATGATTCAATATATCCAGATTCAGTTTGGTTTGAGCATGGAATGATTAATTTAAAATTTAGTGAATATGAAACCATTGAGTCCATTATTCCAATAAGAAGAAAAAATCGTGCAATAAATATTGATTCGATGATATTTGAATTATTTAACAAACCTGAATTAATACTCCTAGAAGAAAATCGATTCTATTTGGCACTTGATTCTATAAAACAAAATGATTCATTAATTATTTATTTACTTGAAGAAAGGTATTTATCAGGTGATATTAATAATCGAAATCTTTCTAAGGTATTACTTCATTATAACCCAGATTATTCTGATTACTTTGTAAAAAAGAATTATTGCATTTGAGACTAGTGATTAAAAAATTACGGTTGCCAACACGCCTGCCATACCCCATGCGGGCGAAACAAATAAATTGAAACAATGAACACAAAATCAACCTCATGAACAAATCCACAAATTTTCACGGCAAATCAATTAACTTCTACGATTCAGGTAAGGGGCAGGCATTGGTCCTGCTGCATGGGTTTCTTGAATCGGGTTTGATGTGGGACCGGTTTACACAGGAGTTGTCGAAAGAATTCCGGGTGATAGCCATTGACCTGCCCGGCTTTGGAAAAACACCGGTTGTTGCGGAGAAGCATTCCATGGAACTGATGGCCGGCGCCGTTAAAGCTGTTATGGATGACCTGAAAATAACTTCGTGCATCATGATTGGCCATTCACTGGGCGGCTATATTACACTTGAGTTTGCCGTTCAATATCCTGAACTATTGAAGGGTATTTGCCTGTTTCATTCACATGCATCAGCTGATACTGCAGAAGCCAGGGAGAACAGGCGAAGGACCATCAATATTGTTAAGCTTAACCGGAAATGCAAAGGTTTGATTAAGACCCCAAATCCCCTGGCTTACCTCAGACAGAAGGAATTATAGAGACTTTACTCACCATTGTGACAACCTTCTATCCAACAATTGCTTGAAGGTGCTACCCGAGTGGTCTTGACAGCCGTAGAGAATGACCATATCATTGGTGCAAATAGAGATGAGACCTGGTGTCCTTCTGCCCCAGGAGGTTTAAGATGAGGCGTGGAACTTGACAAGTGTGCTATAATAGTCACGTACGACAAGCTTATACACCAAAGTAAAGGGGGGAGGTGATAAATGAGACAACATATCAAGATTTAAGTAGACCAAAATCTTATTAGGAGGATTCAAGTGAGAAAGCAAAGATTATTAGCGCTATGCGGTGTAATCTGCTTGGCACTGGTAGTGGTCTCCGTACCTTTTCTGTCAGCCTGTGCAAAGCCAGCCCCTGTCCCCACCCCTACACCGGCTCAAGCGCCAGCACCAGCCCCAACGCCACCACCAACGCCTGCTTTACCCAAAACAGTTAGGACGGGAT
>JABMQA010001144.1 GCA_013203545.1 Bacteroidota bacterium | reverse complement strand
CCGATAGACATCAAGAGAATCGAAAGACATCTGGCATCGTCCCGTTAGGTTGGCCCACTGCGTTGGCGGACATGCCGGTGGTTAGTGAAGTGTATAAAGTGGAGTCCCAATAACCAACAGGATGAAGGAGTGGAAACTTGGAAAAATGATTATGCCAATGGATAGCTGAATAAAACAGGTGGGTACCAAAAAATTGGCTGCCCACCTGCTAACAACTGTACTTACCTAACGTGTTATCCTCTTAACACTATCATTAACTCTCTAATTTATAATCACCTGCTTAACCTCTACTGATGAGTTTGTATAAATTCTAATATAGTAGATACCTGATTGCAGGTCTTCAACAGAAAGTTGCTGTATGCCAGTACTTAGGTCTCCATTCATGACCAATGCTCCCAGGTGATTATATATTTCAGCTCTGACTAAATTTCGTCCGCTAATGGAGATTTGATCAATTGCCGGATTTGGATAGACATTGATCTCTCCCTCCTTTTGTTCGCCAATACCGGTTAAGGTACCACTACCACCATCCAGTGGCATCAGATAGAAGGTATAGTGTGTGTTCAGATTTTCGATCACTTCGAGCCCATATGCAGTCATGGTTTCATAACCGGGTGAAGAGCATGTTACATCATATGTTCCCGGTGTAAGCCACATCCAGTAATAGGCACCCCATGGAGTATAGATGGCAACATCACCATTATCTGCATTGCTGGCCGTGATGGCAGCTTCCTGAAGTGTAAAATTGGTAATGGCATCCCTGAGGAACCCGTGAATTTTACCAAGAGAACCATCTATCAGGACTTCAACCGGATTACTCGGCCCGGATTCACCTTCTGTGTATACTGCGGTGACTGTATAATAATGTGACCCTGCAACAACATCCTCATCAAAATAGGTTGTTTCGGTAACCGGATCGGTATTGATTTTTTCTTCATTGCGGTAGATGTTGTATCCTGTTAAGGTCTTTGGTGCAGGAGCATCCCATGTTAGCGTTACATCTGGACCATTTACTGATGCAGCCAGGTTGGTAGGTGGGGTGAGTATAGCAGATGATGGTTTCTTTCTGCAAACAATTCCATTGGATCCGCCACAAATAAATCCTGTGTAATTATCAGTGAATGTTATTTTATAGAAAGCCTTCATCCAGTTTCCGTCAAAATCCGACTCCCATGTTTCACAGCTGTTGATGGTTTTATATACATATTCCGGTGTTCCTACAACGTATGCTGTATCCTCATCCCAGATAAACGGTTTGTGGAAGAGAATATCCCAGATAACATCCGTTTCCCATGTTTGTCCGCCATCCCTGGTGGTAATTACCTGTCCGTAGTCACTGGCAGCAATTCCAAAATCAGGTGTTAAAAAGTCAGCTCCCAACAGCAGTGCTCCCTGAGAAAATACGGTTGTCCATGTAGCGCCATTATCGGTTGATTTGCAAACATTGCTGTACCCGGTAGCATACCAGGTGTCTCCACCTGCCCAGGTTATATCTTCAAAAGCATCCAAACCGGTTCCTTCTGTCCAGGTTTCGCCACCATCAATGGTATACAAAGCCTTGTTGGGCCCTGAATTCATTTTGGCAATTATTACGCCTTTATTCTCATCCTTAAATTCTACACTGGAATAGTAAAACACATTGTTCACCACATTGAGGTATTGCCATGTTTGTCCGCCATCAGTGGTCTTCATGATATCGTCATCCCATCCAACTGCGTAACCGGTTTCGAGTGTTGGGAAACTACATCTCTCAACTCCGGCTATCCCGTATTGTGTCATTGGTATCCAGTTATCGCCGCCATCAGTCGTCTTTAACACAATCCCAAGGCCATTGTAGGTTACTGTTTGTCCTACAGTGTAACCGATCTGATCCTGCCCCTCCGGAAATTCGATATCGGTCAGAATGTAATTGTGGCCGGTGTAAATCCATTCCCAACCGTTAATCGGATCGTCGATACATCTTCCAATCAATGTTACTTCCATTTCCGGGTTAACCGGATCGTTTGAGAAGTATGTTACGCTTCCTTCAATCAGTCCAAGTTCGAACGGTTTAAAATGAATTACCTGATTGTATGCGACGCCCGGAGCAATGGTAATCGGGAAGCTATTGTAGGTTTCAAACGGGCCGTCAAATATAGCCTCTGTAAGTACAAGATCAGCATCACCGGCGTTAAATATGAAAAGTGATTGCTGTGACTGGCTGGCGATATAGGTATCGTTCCAATACAATAAATTTGGATTTGGAATGATAACCGGGGCTGGTCCTGATGCGATACCGGTTCCTGAAACCATCACATCATATGCGTTGAGGGTGCTATTATTTTCGATCTGGATTAATCCTTCGGTGTACCCAGCTGTTGCAGGGTCGAAATAAACAGTAACATCCTGTGTTTCTCCCGGTTCAACGGTAAAGGATGTCATGTCAACTGTGAATACAGGGTTGGTTGTTGTAATGTTTGTAACTTCCAGGGTTGCATCGCCGGTATTTCCGATGGTAAGGATTTCCTCCGAGGTTTCACCAACGTTTGTATTTTCAAATCCAAGCGGATTCGGCGTTGCGGAAATAACCGGTCCAGTTATAATTCCCGGCTTCTTTCTGAGTATAATACCGTTGGAACCACCACAAACAAATCCGGTGTAGTTATCAGTGAATGTAATATTGTAAAATGCCTTCATCCAGTTTCCATCATAATCTGAAACCCAGTTTTGGCCGGCATCGGTGGTTTTATAAATATATTCCGGGGTACCAACCACATAGGCTGTATCATCATCCCAGATAAACGGCTTGTGGAAAAGCCAATCCATAATTACATCTTCAGTCCAGGTTGCACCACCATCTTTGGTGGTAATTACCTGTCCGTAATCGCCGGCTGCAATTCCAAATTCCGGGGTTAAAAAGTCAGCACCTAATAATAATGCCCCCTGAGAGTAAACTGTAGTCCAGGTTGAGCCGTTATCTATCGATTTACTAATATATTCATATCCGGTAGCATACCAGGT
>JABMQA010001143.1 GCA_013203545.1 Bacteroidota bacterium | reverse complement strand
GTTTATAGGAAAGCCGTATGCGGGAAAACCGCACGTACGGTTTGATGAGGGGGTTGAAAGGAAGAGGCCTGAAATTGAGGTTTACCCATTACCGCTCTTCCTTTCACTCTACTCTACCGAGATTGATGAGTTCTGAGTTTAGCGCTGGCACATATTCTTATAGCTACACAGCCGGCAGGTATCGGCATTTTCGGTTTGAGCAAATGGTGTGTTTCTGTCGAATAGCCGTATCAGGATTTCATTTAATATCTCACGATAACTCACCAGGGTTTCATTGTCGATGATATACTTCTTCGGGCCTTTGCCATCTTCCTGGAAATAAAAACCCAGGAATCCGCTGGTTAGCTTTCTCATGCTGAAAACGCCCGTAGTAAAATCAGACAAATTCTCTTTTTCATGTTCAGCATAAAGCCAGGCATAGGTCAAAACCTGAAATACTTTGTCCAATCCATCACCGTTTGCAAGATCGTCCCAATGGGTCAACCTCAGGTCACCGGATACTACAACACCGGTTTTGTAATCGATAATGCGGATCTGGTCATTCAAACGATCAATACGATCGATGGTGCCTTTGATTTTTATCGGAACCCGTACATGATTATCAAGGTCAATAAGGGTTTCCAATTTCTTTTCCAGTCCTATGATCTCCAGGTTGTAGTTGTTGTTACTTCCATTAAAGTTTGATTTTTCATATTGCAAAAAGGATCGGACAAATTTTTTCACCACCTCATAAATCAACCTGTTCCTTCCAAAATTGATCTCCCCACCGCTATATTTTTTTTGGAAAGATGCATTAATGCTTTCATTAGCCTTGGATAACATCACTTTCATGGTTTCTTCGGAGATAATCTGCCCGATAAAGGGCTGATACAAAGCTTCAAGTGTATCGTGCACAATATTACCAATGGTTCTGTAATCGATGGTTTCCTCCACCTCATCGGCTTCTTCCAGTTTTGCAATTTCCTGAAAGTAAAACTTCAACGGACAATTTCTAAAAAGGTTAAGTGAAGTGGGTGACAGTCCTGAATGAGCTTTTGAAATAAGTTTGTTAAAAATATCAACACTTTTTTCTATCTCAATTTTTCTGATTGATCCGCCAAGGGGGGCAGGAATGCTGAGGACAGATTCGGTAAATTCCGTTTGAGGCTGGTAAGCGGGCATTTCATGAATTAGCTGAAGGATGAACCGGCTTTTTTCGCCACCTCCCATTTCATCGGGCTCCGTATTGTAAATCAAATGCACTTCCTTCGATCTTTGCAACAACCGGTAGAAATGATAGGCGAAAATGGCATTTTTCTCCATAATGGCAGGAAGGTTAAATTCCTGTTGAACATCCAGCGGAATAAATGTATTTGCCATGTGTCCGGATGGAATTATGCCCTCATTCACTGTAAGTATGATCACTTTTTCAAAATCAAGGGTGCGTGTTTCGAGCATACCAAGGATTTGTAAACCGGCAAGCGGTTCGCCATAAAAAGGTATTTTGGTGGATTTCGAAATAAGCAGGAACAACTCCTTTAATATCTTTATTCCGGAGATATGTCCATATTTTTTGTGGTACGTCTTAAGTGTGTGGATGATCCGGGCCACCGAATAAATAAATTCAATTTCGAAGTTTGAAGCGGCAGCTTTATCCTCCTCTTTTTTCTGCGTAATGCTTTCGCGAAACCCATCGGCTAATGTTTCCAGGATTTCAAGTAATTGTATAGGATCTGGATTTAATTTATTAAACAATGTTTTGAACCACGGAGGATTGTTGTGATCGGACCCATCCAGTATCGACAGTAACATTGCGGGAGGGTAGAAAGTTCTGTTGGAGGTTTTTATTTTGTTTACATACCTTGATGGTTCAAGAATAAAAGAGATGTAGGGATGCTGAAATATATTCAACAGATCATTGTAATAAAAAGCACCTTCAGTTGATTCTCTTGTTGTTGAGAACCTTTCAGCGTTTTCGAAGAGTTTAATAACCAGGGTAAAAAATTGGAAAATGGCGGTATTTTTCATCGAAAATCCCATGGTAACATTGAAGCTTTGGAGATCTTGAGGCAACGAATTCAATACGGGTTGCAGGAGGTTTTCATCAGCAAGTACCACAGCTGCATTTTTTGGATCAGGATCGTCCAACAACCATTGATTAATAATATCACCTGCCAGCCTGGCCTGTCCGATGTGTTTCGGAACCCCGACAATATTGATTTTTTTTGGGATCTCCTTAAAATGATTTCCTACCCAATTAAATCCCCGGACATCATTTTTTTGTCTGGCTTTTCTCAGAAACAATCCCGCTTCCTGCCTTTTATCGTTTAAATAATAATCATCGCTGTCGTAAAAAACCTCTGCAACGCCTTCGTTAACCAAAAATTCCGTAACAATTTCTTCGGCTTTAGTCATGGCGTTGAATCCGGCAAAATAAATCCTGTTCCATTTCAGGTTTGATAGCAGGGTGTGTTTATTTTCTGCAAGGTGGCGGTACATCAATCCCTGGTAGGCCATGTTCTTTTCGAGCAGATACGCTCGTAACCGCAGGTAATATTCATGTAGTGAGGCGTAAAATTTCAGGTAATTAATCTCCGTTTCGGTGAGCTTCCGCCGGTTTAGGTTCCATTTTTCCAGTGCCTTAATTTCATTCAGGTAGGTGTAAATGGTTTTTGCATCTACCAGGTGCGCATCGATCTGATTGAAATCCGAAATCAATATCTGACTCCACCTAATGAATTCATCAAATGTTTGTGCCTGCTCCTTTTCAATTTGATAATGAATGTTATAGAGAATAAAATTCAATTCTATGGGATCGGGAACCTGGAAATTGGTAAGGTGTGCGTAAAAATCTTCTACCGAATAGATGTCGGGAGACCAGCCCGGTTTTGTAAACAGTTTCGATAAATTTTTCTTCAGGTACAGGCCCGCCCGGCGATTCGGCAGCACAATACAGACATTCGACAGGTTTTGCCGGTTCTGTTCGAAAATGAGTGATGCAAATTGTTCCAAAAAAGTATGCATATTTTGGGATTCTTTTTTTACATCAAACCTACATATTTTTTGTCAGATAAAAAGATAAATTTGCAGAGGGTTGTGACTCATGTAAAAAAGACAAGGAAATTGAATGAACAAATTGAAATAGAACTTAAACGACTTGAACGAGAGAAGGACATAAAAATCCTTTATGCTGTCGAATCAGGAAGTCGAGCTTGGGGGTTTGCTTCAACTGACAGTGATTGGGACGTAAGATTCATTTATGTTCACCGACCAGAATGGTATCTTTCAATTGACGACAAGCGAAATAACATGGAAGAAATTCTTCCAAACACGATTGACTTGGCAGGTTGGGAACTCCGCAAAACTTTGAAGCTTTTCCGCAAGTCAAATCCGCCACTCCTTGAATGGTTAAGAAGCCCTTTAATTTATCTTGAGCAATTTTCGACAGCTAATAAACTAAGAGAATTAACAAAGGATTATTTCAACCCAAAATCTTGCATTCACCACTACTTGCACATGGCAGAGGGAAACTATCGTGACTATCTGCAATCTGACTTGGTAAGAGTGAAAAAATACTTCTACGTTTTTAGACCGATACTCGCCTGCAAATGGATTGAACAAAACAACACAATGGCTCCAATGGAGTTTCAAGAGTTGGTGGACTCACAGATTACTGACAGACAATTACTAGAAGAAATAGAAAACCTATTGGAACGCAAGAAATCAGGTGAAGAACTTGACAGAGAACCGAGAATTCAAATTATTAATGACTTTGTTGAAAGCGAAATTGAACATTTCAACGAGGTTGTAAAACAATATAGCAATGACATTAAACCTGGAACAGAAAAGCTTGACGAATTATTTAGGTCAACTTTAAATGAAGTTTGGGAAGAAAAAATAAAAAGCACGAAGGCACAGCATGACGGCAATAACCCATGCGGGCAAAGCGGATAAATGAAAATAATGAATACAAAATCAACATACTGCGACATTACAAGTGACGTTTTTTATACCAAGGGTGAATGTGATTGATGTACACCAATTGATAAAGGGAATACTGGCGGATGAAATAACGTCCCCCTTTTTGAAAAGGGGATACAGGGGAATGAAGTGTCGTCCCCCTTTTTGAAAAGGGGGAAAGAGGGGGATTAGAAGTAGTTAAATACTAAAACAGATGAAAATCATTCAAAAATATTTTCCCGATCTGACTTCAGGGCAACAGGTCCGGTTTGGGCAACTTCAGGATCTCTACCGCGAGTGGAATTCGAAGATCAATGTCATTTCCAGGAAGGACCTTGAGAATTTATACGAACGTCACATACTTCATTCGTTGGCCATCGCTAAGGTTATCGACTTTAAAGATAAAACATCCATCCTTGATGCCGGAACGGGCGGAGGATTTCCCGGAATACCGCTGGCCATTTTATTTCCTCAGGTTCGTTTTTTACTGGCTGATTCGATTGGAAAAAAAATCAGGGTTGTGCAGGAAGTTTCAGATGCACTTGGATTAAATAACGTCATAGCCCGGCAGGCCAGGATCGAGGATATCCCGCAACAGTTCGATTTCGTTGTTTCCAGGGCTGTTACCAGGCTACCGGATTTTTTAGAATGGTGTAAGGGAAAAATCAGAAAAAGAGGCTTCAACAAATTGCCCAATGGGATTCTCTATCTGAAAGGTGGTGATATAACTGAAGAACTGAAAGGTGTGAAAGGAAAATACCGTATTTGGAATTGCAGTGAATTTTTTCAGGAGGATTTTTTCGAAACGAAAAAAGTGATTTATTGCCAAGCGCAAAGAGGGTTTCAAGTTTGAAAGTTTCAAGTTTGTTTTCAACCTGAAACCTTCCAACCTGAAACTTTCCAAGTTGAAACCTTCCAACCTGCAACCTTCCAACCTGAAACCCTTTTAACCTGCAACCTTCCAACCTGAAACCC
>JABMQA010001142.1 GCA_013203545.1 Bacteroidota bacterium | reverse complement strand
CGGGAACTGGCGCAGTTGCGCTATTTCGATCCGGAAACAATTTCACCTGATGTTCGTCCGAACCCTGCCGATGGTACAGTTGATATTATCTATTCGGTTGAAGAGACCTCTGCCGACCAGGTTGAGTTGTCAGGTGGCTGGGGATATGGCAGGATTATCGGTACACTGGGATTGTCGTTTAATAACTTTTCGCTTCGAAACTTTTTCAAGGCAGAGGCATGGCGACCCATTCCATCCGGCGACGGGCAAAAGCTTTCGCTCAGGCTTCAATCCTATGGAAAGGGCTATATCAGTTATAGCGTATCGTTTACCGAACCGTGGCTGGGCGGTAAAAAACCCAATGCATTTAGTGTGTCCTATTACCACTCATTATATTCCAACGGATTGCCAAAAAGCGATACCAACAGGTCATCATTTGTCATTGATGGATTATCATTCGGTTTGGGCAAAAGGTTAAGGTGGCCAGATGATTTCTTCAGCTTGTATCAGTCGATAAACCTTCAGGTATATAATCTTCACAAATACTCGCAAATCTTTTCTTTTGGTTCGGGTACCGGACAATATAACAATATCAATTACATGGTCAACTTTGCGCGAAACTCCATTGATGCACCCATATTCCCAAGATCCGGATCCGAAGTGTCCCTGTCCCTGGAGCTAACGCCCCCTTACTCGTTGTTTAATGATAAGAACTACGCAGTGATGGATGATGCTGAAAAATATAAATGGATAGAATACCACAAATGGAAGATAAAGGCCAATTTTTATACAAAGTTGATTGGTAACCTGGTCCTCAGTACCCGTACGCAATTTGGTTTCCTCGGAACGTACAATCAGGATATTGGAGTTACGCCATTCGAAAGGTTTTACCTGGGAGGCGACGGCCTTTCGGGCTATAACAACCTCGATGGAAGGGAACTCATCGCCATGCGCGGCTACGGTAACGAAACGATTACCCCCGGTTATTATCTGAACTCTAACATTGGGGGAACGATCTACAGTAAATATACGTTCGAATTGCGATATCCTTTATCACTCAACCCCAATGCAACCATTTATGCGTTGACATTTTTTGAGGCAGGTAATTCCTGGATAAATTTTGCAAATTTTAACCCTTTCAAGGTTTACAGGTCAACCGGATTTGGGATCAGGGTTTTCCTTCCCATGTTTGGGCTTCTTGGGTTGGATTGGGGCTATGGAATGGATCCTGTTCCCGGAATTCCCAGTGCAAACAAGGGACAATTCCATTTTTCGATCAATCAATCCATCGACTAATTATTCCTGAAATGATCGCCACCAAAATTTTGGAATGTATTTTGCTATGATTCGCTAAATTCGAAAATAAAAAAAATTTGGAGGTTAAATTATGAAAACACACAGTTTATTATTCAGGGCAGGGTTTCTTCTCACCGCGATTTTTCTAATTTCTGCAGGTACTGCATTTTCACAAAAAATGGGTTATGTGGATACGGATTATATTTTGCAAAACATTCCCGAGTACCAGGATGCGCAAAATGAGATTGAGGATCTCTCAAAGCAATGGCAGGAAGAAATTGAGGAGATGTTTGCCGAAGTTGACAGGATGTATAAAACCTACCAGGCCGATGCGGTTTTACTTCCTGAAGATATGAAGCGCAAGCGGGAGGATGAGATTATTAAAGCTGAAAAGGAGGTGAAAGAACTTCAGAAAAAGCGGTTTGGTACGGATGGGGAATTGTTTCAAAAACGCCAGGAATTGATCAAACCTATCCAGGAAAAAATTTTTAATGCCATCGAAGAAATTGCTACCAAAAAGAACTATGCCATTGTTTTTGATAAAGCCAGTGGCCCGGTAATTATGTTTGTCAATTCAAAATATGATATCAGTGACGAAGTGCTCGACCAGGTTGGCAGTATTATGGGAGTGAGGGGGCAGTAAGGTTGCTTTTTTCCGATCCCGCTGCTATATAGGCACTTGATTGACCATCACATCTTTTAACTATCCGATTGGTAAAATGGATTTAAATTATCAAAATCACAAAATTTTGTGCACACTTACAACGAAATAATATACTTTTGTGCACCTGAAAAAGAAATGTTAACACATAAATGAATAAGATGAAAAATGCTGTAAAAATTATTATTGTAGTACTGTTTGCCTCATTCACAATTGCAGGCTATTCGCAGAATGTCCCTAAATTTGGTCATGTTGATTTTGCAAAGCTCTATGGCATGATGCCGGGACAGGATTCGATCAGGGCTATTTATGAAACCTATGCCAAAGGATTGCAAAACCAGTTGGTTACAATGCAGGCAGAGCTTGAAAACAAGTTCGCTGAATACCAGGCCAACCAGGCAACAATGTCAAATATTATCAAGCAAACCAAAGAGCGTGAAATACAAGATCTGCAGGGTCGTATTGAGGAGTTTAACCAACAGGCACAGCAGGATCTGGTTGATAAGGAAACCGAACTAACTGCGCCCATTATCGAAAAAGCCAGGAAAGCTGTTGAAGATGTGGCCAAAGAGAATGGTTTTACCTATATACTTAACTCCACCGAGGGTTTGTTGCTCTATGCTGCTCCCAGCGATGATGTACTGCAGCTCGTAAAGACAAAACTTGGAATTCAGTAGGACTGGATTTTATAAAATTATTAGCCTCCCTTACAAACGGAGGCTTTTTTTATACCCTGTTAAACGTTCGGTGGCAGAAACCCCTGATCATTTCCAGTGTTTCGTTATAGGCTTCTATGAAACCCATATGGCCTACATTTCCCAGAATAAGTACCTCTGAATGCTGAGGTAAAATAGCCTGTGCCATAACCTTTTGTATGGGAATGCGCAGATCTTCCTTACCTGCAATAAACATTACGGGCATCTTTGTTTTATGCAACAGGTCCAATTTTCCACTTCTGTCCTTCATGCCTTCGAGCGCTGCAATAATTGCTTCTGCAGAGGTTTCTTCTGCCTCGGTTTTCAATGCTTCGATTTCATGGGCATATTTATCTACGTTTTCTTCAGCAAATAAATCCGGGATAAACTGGCTGATAAAGCCTTTCCGGTTAAGTTTAACAATATTGATGGTTCTTCGCCTGTTCTCCCTGGCTTCTACAGTATCAGCCGATGCATGTGAATGAAACAGGCCAATACCCTTCAATAGTTCAGGAT
>JABMQA010000100.1 GCA_013203545.1 Bacteroidota bacterium | reverse complement strand
TTTGGAGGCTGTTGCCGAAGTACAACCGAAATATGAAAAACTGTTCGGTGTAAAATATCATATTGATTTTTCAGAGCAAAAGCCATCCACCGATACCATCGCCGTGGATATGGAAAACGAGCCGTTTCGCGAAGACGACGATAGTTTGCTATTCAGACCGGGTGGCCACGGTGCGCTTATCGAAAACCTGAACGATCTGAAAGGCGATGTGATCTTTGTGAAAAACATCGATAATATCGTTCCTGACCGGCTGAAAGAACCAACTTACCTCTTTAAAAGGGTGATTGGAGGATTGTTGCTGAAACTGCGCAAGCAAACCAATGCATACCTCGAAAGACTTGACACCGGCGCCGGTGATGAGGTATTGCTGAAGGAAATTGAAGCTTTTGCTGTGAAGGAATTGTTAATTCAACTGGATGATGCCTATTCCGGCCTGAATTCCGAAGGGAAATCAAAATACCTTTTCGACCGGATGAACCGTCCCATCCGTATTTGCGGGATGGTGAAAAACGAGGGTGAACCAGGTGGCGGCCCCTTCTGGCTTGAAAATGTTGATGGCGAAATTTCATTGCAAATTGTCGAATCCAGCCAGATAGATCTGAGAAATCCGGAACAAAACAAGTTTGTACAGGAAGCCACCCATTTCAATCCGGTTGATCTGGTTTGCAGTGTCAGGAACTATAAGGGGGAACCATTTGATTTGAGGAAATATGTTGATCCGACCACAGGGTTCATCTCTGTAAAATCAAAAGATGGCAAGAACCTGAAAGCACAGGAACTGCCGGGATTATGGAACGGCGCCATGGCCAACTGGATCACAGTGTTTGTGGAAACGCCCATCATTACTTTTAATCCGGTGAAAACGATTAACGATCTGTTGAGGGAGCAACATTTGAATCCCTGATATAAATCTGGTAATATTAAAAAACCCGAAATTGCTGTAGGAAAAGTCAGATGATAAAATCAGCTACTTAAACTCAATCTGCATCTTTTCCTCGTCAATCTGGTACTCACCAAACTCGCTTAGTGTTATTGGCCCGATTACCAGTTGCTCTTTAAGCTGATGGTCAACCTGTATTTCTACATTGTTGATGGTGAGGTTGGCAATACGCAGGGTTTCCACCACGAATATGGCCCTGTTTGCAATACCGCCTTCGCCGCCCAGAATTTGTTCGGGATCGCCCTGGAAGTTATTTTTGTCTATGGCTCCCTCTTTCAGCAATCTTAAAGCGCTTCCCAGCGAAATGGACGGACGGATGGCCCTGCGGTTAAATACAAAATCAAGGGTAAAACCATTTACGATACATGTGGATTGAATTTGTCCGCCCGGTGAAAGTTTATAATTGAGGATATGCTCTTCAGGGTTTGTTACCACCTTTACCTTAGTACCTGCAACGGTGGATCTGTTTTTGGGTTTGGGGATATAATCTTTACTTACGATCGAAAACTCCGTACGGCGGTTCATCTGGTGGGCAGCCTCTTTTGCGGCTTCATCAGGTAATGAGTCAACAAAGCTTTCGGAAAGAAAATCACCCTGCGTAAATTTATATTCACTGCGTTCCATATCTTTTTTTACCGTAAACGGAACCCGTTCGCCATATCCCTTTGCGATCAGGCGGTCGGGGTCGATACCACGCAGGATCAGATAATCCACCACCGATTCGGCACGCTTTTGAGAAAGGATGTCGTTTCGTTCCTCTACGTCGCGGGAGTCGGTGTGTGCTGCCAGTTCAACAACAATGGTTTCGTTGGCATCCAGTGTTTCGATGAGGCCCTGCAGTGAATCCTGAAACTGGGGTTTCAGATCCCATTTGGCCAGGTCGTACAGTATTTCAGGCAAAACGATGGGTTCATCGGGTATGGGTTCAAGCTGGAAATTGATCTCAAAATCCTTGCTGATCTCAAGTCCGGCAGTGGTTTCCATGGCTTTTTCATTGAAAAATTCTTCTTTTATCACGATAATTTCGTAAGTAGTATTGGGGGCAACCTGCTCGTTGGTGAATTCAAAGTAGCCAACGGTGTTGGTTTTGGTTACGAGTGTGGTGCCATCGGATCCGATCAGGCTCACTTCGCTTTCCTCAATGGGTTGCAAGGTGCTGTTGTCGATAACTTTACCGGTAATGGTATAGAGTAGGGGAGGGTTGATAAAATAGTAGATGTCGTCACCGCCGCGGCTACCACGCCGGTTGGAGGAGAAAAACCCTTCGTTGAGGCCATCCGGGTGGAAACAAATTCCAAAGTCGTCGTAATTGGTATTGATGGGTGTGCGCATATTTATGGGGTCGCTCCAGGAGCCATCCTCCTGCTTCACCGATTTAAAGATATCCAGCCCGCCCATACCCGGCAGGCCATTGGAGGCAAAGTACAACACGGAGTCACCCCGCAGGAACGGGAAAACCTCGTCATTCTTGGTGTTAATGTTCGATCCCAGGTTTCTGGGTGAAGAGAATGCGCCGCTTGAACCTTCGCGCGTTACAATCCACAGGTCTTTTCCTCCGGCACCCCCTGATTTAGGTGATGAAAACACCAGCATGGTTTCATCCGGGCTGATGGCCGGGTGGCCAAAAACGGATGTACTGTCACCGCCGAGGGCCACTTCTTCGGGCTCGCCCCATCCACGGCCCTGCTTATTCGATACATAAATGTGGCAACCGTTGATGGTTGTGTTATCCTTGCTGCATCTTGTAAAATACATGTTCCCGAAGTTGGCATTAAATGATGGCTGCCCTTCGTTGGCTTCGGTATTAACGGCTTCGGTTTCATCAGTCAGAACCGGTGAACTCCAGTCTCCCTTCCTGTCCTGTTTGCTATAAAAGAGATCTGTAAAGTTCATGCCGGTCCATTCATCGGTTTTTTTCCCGGTCACACCATCGCGTGAGGAGGTGAAAATGATGGCATTGGCGGTATTTTCAGAATATGCCGGCGAAAAGTCATCCTCACGGGAGTTGATCTTTTTCATTTTAACGATTTCGAAATTCGTTGGGTTGTCTTTCCATTCCATTGCCAGTTCGCAGGCCGTGATTCCCGTTGCTCCCCTTGGGTCCTCAGGGACTCTTTGATCGTAGAGCGTATAACTTTCGAGGGCATCGTCGTATTTTCCATTTGCCCGCTGTGTATCGGCAAGATACAGAAGTACCAGGGGCTCGGTGTGGTCATATTTTGCACGGGCCAGTCTTTTGTAAAATGCCTCTGCACGTTTCATCTGGTTTGTCAACCTGTAACATTCGGCAAGTTGAAAGCTGATGCGGTTCTTTTCGCTCTTGTTGCCTTTGGTCCTGGAGTATGCTTTTTTGTATTTGGGAATGGCAAGCGAAAACCTTAAATTGAGAAAATCCTCATCGGCAGCCTGGGCTTTCCGGCTCTGGGAACTCAGATCCGTATGACCAAAAAGGAATATGGTTAATGCAATTACAGATAATATTTTTTTTAACATCGAATTAAGAATAAATGAATCTATTGAATGTCTTTTTGATTCAAACCAATATTTTAAACATACAGGTTAACGACCCGGGTAAAAACTTTAGTATTATAATTTTAATTACTCCGTCTTCTGATGGGTTTTATCCTCATTTTCGGTCTCTGGTTCCAGATTATAA
>JABMQA010001141.1 GCA_013203545.1 Bacteroidota bacterium | reverse complement strand
TCATAGGATCCTGCCATTGATCACCAATGATTACAATCACGCGGAAAGGTTTAGCAGAATTTTGATCTCCGGAACTACAGAATCCTGCAATTTCAGAGATACCAGACATCACAATAATAATCATAAACAAATTCAGGAAAAAGATTTTAGTTTTCATAATAATTTATTTTTTTCCCTTAAAACAAACAAACTTATTAATAAAATTATGTAAGCTGTAAGTTCATTCATCATATTTTAATACGTGTTATAATTTTCAGTTACCAAACTTTCAGCTTGAGTTTACCTTCCCCAGAATTCTCAAAAGGTCCAGTAGATGGATCCGCTTCGCTTCTTTTCTTGCCGAAATAATCTGTATCAATTTGCAGGAACGAGCCATCGGGATTGACAAATGCCTGACCCGAATTTTTTGTCTTACCTAAAAGCTCTGTCGTTACGAGGGGGTTATCCAAAGCTTCTAATGACTTTGCAAGCGTTAAATGAAGAAACACACGCTCACCTTCTTTCACTATTTTGATCATTGGATCAAATCCTTGGTTCATTATATAATTGGGTTCGATATTACAAGGCTTTGCACTGTTAAAGTATACATTGCCCCCAGACTGAATGGGAAACTCAACGTTGTTGTATACCTCCAATCCTGTGCCTTTCGCAAAAACATTGTTGTAGAACCGGTTATCGCCTCCATGAATGTTCCTTAAACCAGCTACCTCAGTTGAATGTGGCATATGGTATGGGGTAAAACGTCCTAAAACCTCTCTTTGTATCACTTTCCCATTAAATAGATTGTGAACAAAGGCTCCACCTTCGGACCAATCTCTTAAAGCAGTTTCAGATAAAAATATGTTATTATCAACGAGATAGGGACCATGATTGACTTCGCTAAAAAGATCATCGGTGGTATTGTGATACATCAAGTTACCGGTTATACGGGTACCCTGGGCCATCCAGTCAATCCAAATGCCCCTGCCAACATTGTGAATGTGGTTGTTTTTGATGAGCATATCAATGGAGCCATGAATCTTAATCCCGGCCATCTCAGCACCTGCAAACAATCGTTTTGTCCAGATGTTGTAAATGTGATTGTTCGTTATATGGCTGAAAACGCCTCCCATGCTGCCGACTATCCCGGCTTGCTCGCAGTCGAATATGGTGTTGTTTCTCACAATGTGAGAGCCGATTTTATCCCTGGACCAACCAGCCTGTAACGCCCTAAAGATAACTTCATTGTAATGAGTGGCACCATCTTTACAGGGATTATGAGACCAAACATTATGACCGGTTTCCCTGTCTTTTCCCAATGTGATTCCTGTGCATCTGGAATTGCTGATAACATTGTTTTCAATAATCCATCCTTTACTCCAATGGGTACCGATAATGCCAATTTGTTCGGCCGTCGGCGGGGCCCATTGAGTCGCTGCCTGGCTCAGGTGGAACCCACTTACTGTAATATAATTCCTTCCGGGCTTTTCCGGATAAAAGCAACTTTTTCTCACATTGATCTCTACCATTTCTTTGTTGGGATTATGGCCTTGAAAATTAGCATATATGTAAGTGTTTTTTTCGTTACTTTCGCAATACCAGGGGAATATCTCCCGACCCGCTGAACTTTGGATAGTTTTTGCTGTTAATACATCCTCTAATATGTTCGTCTCATACAAAGATTTGTCGTTAAGATAGACTTCTCCTGTATGGTGGCTTCTCCCATAATCGTAAAACCAATCTCCAGTTATAATATCTTTGTATGGATTGTAATCTCCAAAAAACGTATTTGGGATCGTTACCTTCCAAACATCTTTTTTAAACCTCTCCCATTCGGTAATAACCTCAGAGCCTTTAATCTCTACACGTTCACCTTTTGCAGCCCGGTAAACAATTCTCTTTGCGTCGGAAGCACCCCCACTTTGCGGGGTTACTCGTTCTCTATAAGTACCATCATGAACTATTATTACATCACCAGGCTGGGCTTTCTGTGCAGCAAATGAAATGGTTAGAAAGGGTGCTGACTCTGAACCGTTGTTTTTATTATTTCCGTTTTTCGATACATGATACTCTGTGGCAAAAATAACCGAAGTTATCGATATCAAAAAAACAAATAAGCTACTGACTTTTATTGTATTCATATTCATTGTTACGTATTTTTTATTCATTATTAGGACATTTTTCAAAAGTGCCGTATTTTATTAATAAAATCATAATTATTTAGCTGCTTACTCAAAATTAAATTAATATTTAGGATAAAAAATACGAAAAACCAACCTGAATTAACAATTTTACTGGTCTTGTGTGAAT
>JABMQA010001140.1 GCA_013203545.1 Bacteroidota bacterium | reverse complement strand
TTTCAATAGCCCCGCCCGCCAGCTGGCGGGCGGGGTAAGTTATGGCCTTGTTAATCTGGGCTTTAGCCCAAACCAATAAATTGCCGATACCTTCTTAGATTGAACTCTTTTATTCATTATCGATAATATTTCGATATTGTAATACTGATAGGATATTTGCACATTCAAAAACAGATCGTCTGGAATAATTCAGAAAATTTGCAAAATCCCTGTCTGAGAATGAGTCGGCGCCTTCAGTAATGTTATTGGATATACTAAGCGTCGCAGAATCCAATTGTTCAGCGAATCTATATTTTTTCATTTCCCTCAGTCTATCAGCAATATCCAACAGTCTGTTTCCAATTTCGATTACTTTTTTCCAAATATCCAGTCCTTCAAACCTGAATGTCATAAACTTTCCTTATTCATATGAAAACCCTAATACCTGCCAATTCATTTTTTTCTCATTCTTTGCTTATAATTCCTGGTTTTTTATCCCGGCTCCAGGCCACTCCGCACTATACTCCAAGCTCTCTGCTCTCTGCTCTTCGTTTTTCCTATCTTATCATTACTCCATATAATTCTCGCTGTTACCCACCGGCAGGTCCGCCCCCCTCAGGAAAAGCCCGCCCGGGCCGGACGCTACCTGGTTTCTTTTTGTTTCATTGTTCTGATCAATTCTCTCTGCTCCCTGCTCTCCGCTCTCCGCTCCCTGCGCTCCCCTAAAAATACCCCTCCCTCTTTTTCTGCTCCATACTTCCGTCCTGGTCGAAGTCGATGACGCGGGTGGTGCGTTCGGATTTCGTGACGGTCATCATCTCCTCCACAACCTTTTCGATGGTGTCGGCTTCAGAGTCGATGGCACCTGTGAGCGGATAGCAACCAAGGGTCCTGAATCTCACCATCTTCATCTCGGCTTTTTCAGCAAGTTCCCTGGGCATTCGTTCATCATCAACCAATATCATTGCATCGTTGTATATGACTATTGGGCGTTCTTTGGCAAAATAGAGCGGGACGATGGGGATTTCTTCGAGGCGAATGTATTGCCAGATGTCGAGTTCCGTCCAGTTTGAAAGGGGAAAAACACGGATGGACTCCCCTTTATGGACTCTGGCGTTGTATATATTCCAGAGTTCAGGCCGCTGGTTTTTTGGATCCCACTGATGGAACCTATCGCGGAATGAAAATATCCGTTCCTTGGCCCTTGATTTCTCCTCATCACGTCGGGCGCCGCCAAAGGCTGCATCGAATTTGTATTTAGTGAGCCCTTCGAGCAATGCATGGGTCTTCATGATATCGGTATGTACTTTGCTGCCGTGGGAAAAAGGCCCCACACAGGACTCATACGCTTCCTTGTTATAATGTACAATCAGATCCCATCCTTTTTCTTTGGCGTATTTGTCGCGAAATTCGACCATCTCCCCGAATTTCCACTTTGAGTCGATGTGCATCAGCGGGAAGGGCACCTTACCGGGATAAAATGCCTTTTCGGCCAGGCGTACCATCACCGACGAATCCTTGCCGATGGAGTAGAGCATGACCGGATTTTCAAATTCAGCAGCAACCTCACGAATGATGTGTATGGCTTCCGCTTCGAGCTCCTGGAGGTTTGTCAGGTTATAACCTTTCACTTATCTTTGATTTTAATTATTGGAAAAATATAATCCAGTATTCTATTTACGGACTCATCAATTGTAAATCCGACAGTTTGTATGGCCAATTCGGGTTGGATGGGAGGTTCAAAAGGTGCGCCCACACCAGTAAAATTAGGTAACTGGCCAGCCCGGGCCCGCTTGTAGAGACCTTTGATATCCCTTTTTTCGCATACCTCGATCGGTGTATCCACAAACACTTCGATAAATCGACCGCTACCTATTATATCCCTGGCCATCTGCCTTATATCCCTGGTCGGGCTGATAAAGCTGTTAATGGCTATGATGCCACTATTCAGGAGCAATTTTGAAATTTCAGCAATCCTGCGGATGTTTTCCACCCGGTCTTCTTTACTGAAGCCAAGATTGCTGTTAATGCCTTTTCTTACGATATCCCCATCCAATACCTGGGTAATAAAATGCATTTCGAAGAGTTTCTTTTCAAGCGCTTCCGCCAGTGTTGTTTTGCCTGCTCCAGAAAGCCCGGTCAGCCAAATTACGATTGCTTTTTGCTGAAGAAGACCTTCCTTTTCCTTACTCGAAATCATACTTTAATCTAATTGTTTTGGGTAACCTTAATTGCTGCCCTTTAGTTTATAATCATCAATGTGCTTTTTTGCGCACCATTCCTTTTTCCACTTCGGCTACCAGCGACATGCCCAGTTGCTCGATCTGTAAAACCAGTTTTTCTTTACCAACCCTGATCACCTCCCCATAAATACCTTCCATAGGTCCGGTGGAAATTTCAACAATCTCACCCACTTCAACCCTGATTTTCAGCCCTTCGGTTTGCTTAAGAAACCGCCTTATGCTATCAATCTCCTTTTGCCTGACTATTGCCGGCTTACCCAGATAGTATAGGAACCGCACAACACCATAAACCTGTAGTACATTGTATCGCTGTTTCTGGGTAACGTTTACAAATATATATGAGTTAAAAAGAGGTACCTGCACCTTCTTTTTGCGATCGCTCCATTGCCGGATAGTAGTGTACAGCGGAAGATATGTTTCAACTCCAGCCTCCAATAGGCGTTCGTTTACCTTTTTTTCAGCCCTCGGCGTGGTATAGATCACCAGCCAGTCAGGAATAGGGATATCCTGATCATTGTCAGGCCGGGAAATATTGCTGCTATGATCAGCTGTTGTTGTCAAGGTGTGCTCGGTTAATTATTTGTTCGTTTTAAAGTGTGGGGAAGATTTTCGTGATCGGTGATCGGTGATCGGTGATCGGTGACCGGCGATTGGTGATTGCCAACGGTGGACTGATGACTGTTGATC
>JABMQA010001139.1 GCA_013203545.1 Bacteroidota bacterium | reverse complement strand
ATATGTAACACTTGGTGAGTAATGACTAATTTAACTGTTGGTGCTAATATGCCAATTATTCCGAATTAATATTTGAGTGAGCCCTTAGAAAGCATGAGCGATGGTTTTGTCTCATTAGACAAAAAATGGAATTATACTTATGTGAATAAAAGAGCAGGTGAAATGTTTGGCCGAAAACCGGAAGATCTTGTTGGAAAACACATCTGGACAGAATTTCCCGAAGGCATCGACCAGCCTTTTTATAAAACCTATTACAAAGTTATTGAAACCCAAAAACAAATTAGTTTCGAAGATTATTACCAACCCTGGGATCGTTGGTTCGAAAATAATGTAATTCCAACAAAAGAAGGTTTGGCAATATTTTTTCAGGATATAACCGAGCGCAAACAGATGGAGGAAAAACTACGTAAAAGTGAAGAGCAGTATCGCAGTTTTGTTCAACACAGCCGAGAGGGCGTCTATCTCTTTGAATTTGATCAGCCGTTTTTAATAAATTTACCTGTAGATGAACAAATCAAAGCCCTTTTCAAATATGGCTACATTGCTGCCTGTAATGATCAAATGGCACAGATGTATGGTTATGCGCATGAGGGGGAGATTGTTGGAAAGCGTCTTATCGACTTCTACGGCTCTGATGATAACCCTGGAAATATCGTTTTTTTAAGTTCCTTTATAAAATCCGGTTACCGTATTACGGATGCGGTGTCTGAAGAATTTGATAAGGATGGTAATAAAAAGTTCTACGCTAACAATGTTATCGGCATTGTTGAGGAAGGTGTTTTAGTAAGGATATGGGCAAGCCAGGGCGACATTACAGATCGCAAGCTGGCGTCGGAGGCAGTGAAGGACAGTGAGGAGAAACTTCGGAAATTATTAAATAATCTGAGCGCGGGGGTTGTCGTTCATGCCCCTGATACTTCAATTACCATTAACAATCCAAAAGCTTCAGAATTACTTGGCTTAAGCAATGAACAATTAAAAGGCAAACAGGCAATAGATCCCGGGTGGAGGTTTTTGGATGAAAGCAACAACCCATTACCATTTGAAAAATATCCTGTAAACCAAATCAAAAGCACCAAAAAAACAATTATAAATATGTTAGCCGGGGTTGTTCGCCCTAAAACAAATGATATTGTTTGGCTGTTGGTAAACGGTTTTCCAATTATAGATAATCAGGGCAAAATAATTGAAATAATCATTAATTTTATCGACATCACAGACCGTAAAAAAATGGAAGATGCCTTACGGGAAAGCCGGGCATTCAACCAAACCCTGCTTGATACTTCCCCTGATTTAATCTACGTCTATGACATCATCGACAGGAAAAACATTTACAGCAACCACGGGATCATGAAAATCCTGGGGTATTCAATCGAAGAGATACTAGCGATAGGCGAAAATTTGTTGCCCGATTTAATGCACCCCGATGATTTTAATAATTATTTGGAGAATATTCTGCCACGTTATCAAAAAGCAGTGGAAAAAGAGATCATCATACACGAATACCGGATGAAGCACAAAAACGGCAATTGGCGCTGGCTTAATTCCAAAGAATCTATCTTCATGCGACAAGCTGATGGTTCACCAAAACAGATTTTTGGTCTCACCTCCGATATTACTGAGCGTAAAAAGGCAGAGGAGGCTTTATTCGCATCTAAAAATAAAATGGAAAGTATTTTTCGTGCTACCCCAACAGGTATTGGCGTGGTGTCAAACCGTCTATTTACCGAAGTAAATAATCGATTCTGTAAAATTTCTGGCTATACAAAAGAAGAGCTTTTAGGAAAAGAATCCATAATAGTTTATCCTACGAAAAAAGAATTTGAACGTGTTGGAAAAGAAAAATACGAACAGATAAATGAAAAAGGAACAGGAACGCTAGAAACTCAGTTTAAACGAAAAGATGGTAAGATTATTGACGTTCTTTTAAGCTCCACACCCATCGATACAAATGACTTGAGCAAAGGAGTGACTTTTACTGCTTTAGATATTACCGACAGAAAAAATGATTTACGTGAACTTAAAAAACACCGCAATCATCTGGAAGAACTTGTAAAAGAACGTACCGCGTCGTTGGCAGAAAGCCAGGATGCTTTGTTGAACCTGGTTGATGACCTGAACCTACAGACAGCGAAATTGGAAAAAGTGAACACACAACTTACCGAAATTAACGCTGAGATGGAAACCTTTACCTATTCCGTGTCGCACGATTTAAAAGCGCCATTACGTGGTATCGATGGTTATAGCCAGCTTTTGCTGGAAAGTTTTAATGAAGAATTAAACCCGGAAGCACGGGAATTTTTAGGGAATATTCGTAAAGGCACCCGGCAAATGAACCTGCTTATCGAAGATCTGCTGGCGTACTCGCGTATGGAGCGACAAGGTTTTCAAACCGAAAAGGTTCATTTTAAACCTTTAATTGACAACCTGCTGCTGCATTTTTCAAAAATCATTAGCACAAACAAAGTTCAAATAAAGCTTACTTTCCCTGAATCATTTATACTTGTTGGTGATAAAGATGGTTTGAATTTGGTGATGCGAAACCTGCTTGATAATGCACTTAAATTTACTTCTCAAAACAAAAATGCTCAAATTGAAATAGGCGGTAGCGAAAGTGATTCATTATGGAGTATATTTGTAAAAGACAATGGAATAGGTTTCGATATGAAATATCATGACAGGATATATAAAATTTTCCAACGCCTGCACCTTGCCGAAGAGTACGAAGGCACCGGTATAGGCCTGGCTATGGTAAGTAAAGCCGTCCACCGGATGAATGGAAATATCAGGGCCGAAAGTGAACCGGGAAAAGGAACTTGTTTTTATTTTGAAATAAAGAAATAGTCATTGATGGTCATTAATAAAGTCATTAAGTGGTCATTGATAGTCATTAAATGGTCATTAGGTAGTCAATAGGTAGTCATTAAGTTGTCATTAAGTTGTCATTATTTGTCATTAAGTAGTTTAAACAAAATGACGCGAAGCAAATGACAGCAAAGCAAATGACGGCGAAGCCAAATGACAGCGAAGCGAATAACAATAAACACAAAATAAGATGTCAAATAAATTTAAAAATCCTCCGATCTTACTTGTAGAAGATAATCCGGTAGATATTGATTTAACACTTCGCGCTTTTAAAAAGCGAAACCTGACCAATCCAATCCTGGTAGCCCGAGATGGAGAGGAAGCACTAAATTATATCGAAAAATGGGATGCCGGCGAACAGGTTCCATTGGTGATATTGCTCGATTTAAAATTGCCGAAAATTGACGGTTTGGATGTGCTTAAGGCCATTAAATCACATCCGGAATACAATACAATTCCGGTGGTTGTGCTTACCTCTTCATCGGATAATAACGACATTGAAAATGCCTATAAACTGGGGGCCAATTCGTATATCATTAAACCCGTGAATTTCGATAAATTTGTGGATGTCGCCTCCCAGATTGAACTTTATTGGAATGTACTGAACGAACCTTTAATATAAACAGCGCCATCCTATGAAAAAAATACTTTTACTTGAAGACAATCCCTCGGATGCTGACTTTGTAAGTCGGGAAATAAAAATTCGCTGGCCGGATATTGAACTCAAAGTTGTAAGCCGTTTGTCGGAAGCAAGAAAACAAATGCACAGCGAATCCAATTTTGATGCGGCCATTTTCGATTTAAAGCTACCCGACGGAAACGGAATGGACTTGTTAAGTGAATTGCGTGCGCATCATTGCAATATCCCCATCGTAATACTTACCAGGGAAGGTTCGGAAGAAATAGCAATAGCCGCTTTAAAAGCCGGCGCTAACGATTATATTTCAAAAAGACCCGGATTTCAAAAGAAAATTCCCGATCAAATCGAATTTATTATTCAACATGCACTCGAAACCAGGAAGCATCTCTCTGTTTTGTATGTTGAACACCAACGAAGCGATATAGATTTAACCCTGCATTATTTGAAAAAACACGCACCGTATATTCATCTAAAAATAGTATCAACCGGTGAAGAGGCGTTAAGTCTATTACCTGAAAATAATAGTGCATTATGCGATTATGATGCGCTTTTGCTTGATTACCGGCTGACCGGATTAAATGCTATCGAAATAAGCAAACAGATACGGCAGGTACGAAAACTCTCAATAGCCATTGTTATTGTTACCGGACAAGGTGATGAAGATACCGCTGTTGAGGCCCTTAAAATCGGGGCTGATGATTACATTGTAAAACGTGATAATTATTTATTTCGTTTACCATGGGTTTTAACCAGTGCATATCGGCGGCAGGAGTTGGAGCGTCAGCAAAAAGCTTTAAAGCAAAGCGAAACCAAATTCCGCCTGTTAGCCGATTATGCAGCCGACTGGGAATATTGGCTTAATCCTGAAGGCAAGTACATCTACATTTCACCAGTTTGTGAACAAATAAGCGGTTATCCTGTGGAGGCTTTCGAGAAAAACAAAGATCTTTTAATTGAAATTGCCCATGCCAATTATCGTGAAGCCTTAGCCGAACATTTTACACAAAAAGCAAAAGTTCTACACAAGCCTATCGAGTTTCCAATTGTAACAGCAGATGGCAAAGAAAAATGGATCAGTCATTCTTGTAGGCCCGTTTACGATGAAGTTAACAACTACCTCGGCAAACGTGGGGTTAATCGCGATATTACCGGGCAAAAACTGGCCGCAAAAGCACTGCAGGAATCCGAAGAATTTGTAAAGCGATTGATTGCAAGCAGCAACGATTGTATCAAAGTTTTAGATTTAGAAGGAAATTTATTATCAATGAGCGCCGGTGGGCAAAAATTGCTGGAGATTGATGATATCTCGATTTATTTAAATAAGCCGTGGGTTGATTTTTGGAAAGGAAAAGATAATGAAGCAGCACTGGAAGCTATTTCAACAGCCAAGAAGGGTAATGTTGGTAAATTTTCAGGCTTTTCACCAACTGAAAAAGGGACTCCAAAATGGTGGGAGATTATTATTACACCTATAAATAATGCTCAAGGCAATCTTGAAAGTTTACTGGCAATTTCGCGAGATATCACTGAGCGGATGCAAGCAGTGGAAGTTCTGCTAAAAATGAATAAGGCAATCCATAACTCCAGTGAGGTGGTTTTTATGACTGATAAAGAAGGAATTATAACATTTATCAATCCGGAATTTACCAGAATGTATGGATTTACTGCTGAGGAAGTTATCGGGAAAGTTACTCCAAGAATATTGAATAGCGGTCATTTTAAAAGAGAAGAAATAGAACAATTTTGGAATACATTGCTTAATAAACAGAACATTCCTGCAGTACAATACATTAATAAATGTAAAGATGGTAAATTTATTGATGTGGATGGTTCAGCTGACCCCATCATTGATGATAACGGAAATATTATTGGATTTTTAGCTATTCAACGAGATAATACAGAACGTAAACGTGCCGAAAAAATCCAAAACGTATTATACAAAATTTCCAATGCAGCAATAACAACTGATAATCTTAAAGACTTAATAAGCCGGATTCAGGAAGAACTTGGAACAATCATCGACACTGCTAATTTTTATGTCGCCCTTTGCGACCCCAAAACCGATACGTTATCATTACCGTTTATTACTGACGACAAGGATAAGTTTACTTCCTTTCCGGCAGGAAAAACTTTAACCAATTATGTTATAGGAACCCAAAAACCGCTACTGGCTACCCAAGACATAGTGAAGAAATTAGAAAAGTCAGGAGACATTGAAAGTTTCGGTGCAGATTCGGAAATATGGCTTGGGGTGCCACTAAAAATCAAAGGAAAAATAACCGGTGTTCTTGCGGTTCAAAGCTATACCGACGAAAATGCCTATAATGAATCCGACCTGAAAATGCTCGAATTTGTGTCTGACCAGGTAAGTATTTCAATTGACAGGAAAAAAGCCGAACGGGATTTAATAAATTCCCTTGAAAAAGCCACTGAATCCGACCGTTTGAAATCAGCTTTCCTGACCAATATGAGCCACGAGATTCGCACACCCATGAACGGCATCCTGGGCTTTGCCGATCTTCTTAAAGAACCTGATCTGACAGGTGAACAACAGCAAAAATACATCGGGATAATAGAAACTAGCGGACACCGTATGCTCAATATCATCAACGACCTGATAGATATTTCTAAAATAGAATCGGGCCTGGTGGAAGTTAATATTTCGGAGATCAATGTAAACGAACAAATCGAATATCTGTTTACATTTTTTAAGCCTGAGGCCGAAAAAAAAGGATTAGCATTATCCATTACTTCCGGATTGCATCTATCTGAAGCATTAATAAATACCGATAAAGAAAAAATCTATGCCATCCTGACCAACCTGGTGAAAAATGCCATTAAATATACACATGAGGGCTCGGTAGAAATTGGTTACCAGATTTTGGTAAAGACGCACGGCCGTGCGTCTCAACAAAATACCGGCCTTACCTCTCTCGAAAAGGCTAATGAGCCTGTCGAACTAGTCAGTGAGCCCGTCGAACTAGTCAGTGAGCCTGTCGAACTGGAATTTTTTGT
>JABMQA010001138.1 GCA_013203545.1 Bacteroidota bacterium | reverse complement strand
TAATTCATCCCATAAAAGTAATATTTTACGGGAGAAGATTACATACCCCATTTAAATTAGTTCTGCATGGCCGTTATCATCAATGTCTGAAACCCAGCTACCCACTATCCCATCCATTACAGGTATCGACCAGATACGTTCCATACTATAATCAATTGCAGAAAACCTTGTAAATCCCAGTGTATCCGATTCCAGGAACAGAATATCTTTGTGATTATCCCCGTTAACGTCAAGTGTTACCGGCCTTGCGTTTGGTAATACCTTGCAATAGATGCTGTCTGATATTTCATTTGATAATGAAATGATGTAAAACCCTACGTTTTCTTTTGCCAGAATCATCTCTTGCATGCCATCATTGTTTAAATCGTCTAAAAAGACAAAATTTTTATCATACTCCACATCGATTATTTTTGAAATAATACAAGAGTCGATTACTGTTTTTGTGTCGAAATTGTACTGAACTACCTTCGTATAATCATTTATTTTGTTGTAAACATCGGTTAATACCAATACTCGATCGCCATTTTCATCGATGTAACCTGTAATCGGGGTATTAATATCGAATGTTCTGCTAATTGAATCATTAACTAGGATATTACCATTGACAATTCTTACTTCATAAATCATTTCATTTATGCTTGGTAAGAATGCCGATTTTATATCCTCGCCAGGGAACACACACATGTTATAAACTTCCCGGACTGTTGGCGGATCGTTTATATTTGGTATGTGCTTGAAATTTGTGGTCTGATAATCTAAATTTCCATCACCATCAAAAACCCTTAACTCCATTTGGGTATTTACCCCTCCCGAATCAAAATCCGAACTTAAGAGGAGTATTTCATCGCTTCCGTCATAATTGATATCAAAAAACACCGGATCAGTAAATTTACTGTTAAATTCATAGCTCCAATAGTTTGCCCCCTGTACACAAAAAAATGCGTTTTCCTTTTGGGTTCCGTTAACTATTAGAGCCTTTATGAATTTCAAACTGTCGGTATGCCATCCTATTGCGACATCTGACCTTGTGAGTTTATCGAATGTGCTAATGGATGTTCCTTCAATCGAATATATGTTCGGCCCAATATGGATTTCTTCGTTTTCATTTAAACATGACATATTAAAGGATATCGGAGTGGAGTTCAGTATATTATTATTTTTAATTGAAAAATGGTTTGTAACATCAACTATTACAATATCCAATTCTATGTTATTGTTATCCTCGTCCTGTTCTGTAATTTTATTTTCAGTGTCACATCCAATGCTAATATTGTATGTACCATTCTCAATATTCGTGGTAATCCATTGCAAAGTAATTGTATCCGTAGCATATCCGTCAATCCCGCTAACAAGTACGGAGTCCACAGAAATATATTCACCGGCATTGAAAGAACGGTAAGAAATGTTGCAATAAAATACCGAATCAATGTTTTTATAAGTTTGATTTTTCAACAATATTTCATATACAACAGTGTCGTTTGACATACCCCAGTCAGGAATATTAAAGGCATATTTTTCTATCCTTATATCAGGCAATATGGTATCAATATTTTCATACTGGAGATTCATGGCAGGATCGCCCAATAAATTGTCGTCAGAGCGTACAATATCTGCTGTCAACTGTGCAGAAAGAAAGATTTCCCCTGCAGTAAATATCCTTTGCTCAAGAAAAGGCTTGTAAATACCCGGCATCAGCATTTTCCAAATTGAATAATGTGATGACTTTTTGCTGCCTATAAATGAAATTGCACCTGTGCTATCATTTTCAAGTAAGAATTCTTCTCCTAGGCAATCGTCAACCTGTTGAAAACTACCAGTCAGACAACATGCATTTGTCAGCATAGGAATAAGCGCAGGGGTTTTATTAATAAACTGACTATAACAGAGTGATCCACTTAACTTTGGCCACATTGCATTTTTTGATCCATGTCCTAAATAATTCATCATTAAACATCCACCATCGTAAATGCTAAATAGAGTATCCCTGTTATAAGGAATAATTGTATCCCAGCAGGTATGAGATGAATATTGATCTTCATCCGGTAGTAACCAGAGTTTAAAATCATCTTTATAATTGCTTATAAGATTCTCAAATGATTTTAGTTTAGCAGGGGGAAATGGATTTGAATTATCCTCTCCAAGAAATGTAAGAATAAGATCGTTATTTGGGCTTGAAGAAGGTGCATAATTGGTGATTTTATTTACTATGTTTTCAATTTGTGTAATAGTATCAACACTGCACCGGCCTAACATTAAATCCGGATATTGATCATAATTTGGGGCCGCTCCGGTTAGTTTTGCATAATAGATATCCTCCCCTCCATCGCGAGAACAATTTTGATAAGGGTATGATGGTACACAATCATCAAGACTATCTGTGCCATAAAAAGTATCGCCCATCAGGTTTACAAAAGCAATCCTTCCATCATAAGTATGGTAGGCTGTATCATAATCGTATATATCTTTAATGAGACTAAAAATTCTTTCAGTATTATCATCCCCCGAAAAATTCAAATAAATATCTTCAGTTTTTACCATTACCACATCAAACCATTGAAAAATGCACGGTGCTGCGCTAGCTGGTTTATTTTATTTCTTGCTATAGTGTCGTCGTAAAAATCCTTATGTGTAATCAGCAGATAATCACAAGGAACACCCAGATGACCGTTTGGAAAAGTATCAATCCATTGCCATGATCCAATTGTATCGTTATAAATGGCAGTGTTTATCGAAGCATTCATTCCATCGCTCTGGTAATTGATCATTGCATTTCCGGCAATTTCGTTAAAGATGCCTAGGTTTTCGTTTATTGTCCCGCTTGAATTATAAAAAGTGAGTTTAACATCGATATCCGGGTAAATTTTTAACTGATCTTCAACGGGGTTGTATTGAACCGGGTAGAGCAACACGCGGATACAATTTTGTGTCCTGAAAGCTCCCTTCCCGGTCAATTCAGTAACGTATCCGGGATAAAGGGTATCGGTTGTGTAGCAAGAAGTATTGTAAGTAAATTGTTCGGCAAGGTACACATAGCCTCCTCCCTGGGCTGTGTCTTCAATCATTTCCGGTGCAGAATAAATGTACCGGTTACTGAGAATGATAGAATCGTTCAGGACAAAACCCAGGTTCACACTGTCGCAATCCGGGATGGCAATCAGGTAATTCAGTACGGGCAATTCAGGGCATCCGCTAGAGTCCATTGCGCTGAATCCCTGTATCCAAATTCTTTGCAGGCTGTCAACGTATTCCTCATACATTCCGGGTATTTGCACATTGAACACCACCGAATCGCAGTCGGAGTTCAATACTTTGCAAACCGGTTCGTCAGCATCCATGGCATTAAATGGAATCCAATCTTGTGCCTGGATTTTTTGTGTAAAACCAAGAACCAGAAAAATAATCCATGCGGCACTTTTTAGGTATGCTAGGCGCAAACGCGGGGGTGTAGAGTTTTTCATAATGATTTTTTTTAGTTAACTGGGCAAATATAGCTAAAAAACACATAAAACCAAATTGTATTTGTAGAAATTATTGTATGCCTTTTCTTGCTCATGCTACGGGTAGTGCATAAAATGGGTTTATTATATTTTGTATGCCTTAGAGGAGAATTACAATCCTATATCTCATATCAAAAATCTCACATCTGATTTCAATGGTCTTCCCCCACAATCCCCATCGCCACTTTCACCCCATCCACCGCAGAGCTTGTTATTCCGCCGGTATATCCGCTGCCTTCGCCAGCGATGAAAATATTTTCAAAGCCTTCACAACGGCGCTGTTCATCGCGAATCACCTGGACCGGGGCGGAGGTTTTGGTTTCGATGCCCAGCATGATGCCGGTTTCGAAGCCTTTGATCTTCCGGGTAAAGTTAACCATCCCTATCCGAAGGGACTCGATGACAGGCTGGGGGAGTAATTGCTGGAAGTCGTATGAAAAAGTTCCGAAAGGATAACTGTTTTTAGGAATTGATCCGGAAACCTTATGGTTGATAAAATCTTCTATTTTACATGCAGGTATTTGAAAGCTGTTGGTGAGGTTATAGGCTTTTCTTTCCAGTGTTTCGAGCCAGGATAAGGATTCTTCAATGCCTGCCGGTTTGCCCAATAAAGCGTTTAAATCCAATCCGGCAACGATGGCTGAGTTGGCCCAGGGTGAGTTGCGCGCGTAGTCCGATACGCCGTTTACAATGTTTTGGCAGGCTTCCGGTGCAGAGGGAATCACTTTACCGCCCGGACACATACAAAAAGAGTAAACCGGTAATCCGCCGGCAGGCGAAAAGGTAAGCTTGTAATCGGCTGCCTTAACACCCGGTAGTAATGGCAAACGCCATTGGGATTTGTTGATGAGTTCCTGCGGATGTTCCACCCTTACCCCGACGGCAAAAGGCTTCGTACGAAACCTGATCCCATTTTTGTAAAGCATCCGGTAGGTAGCGTAGGATGAATGGCCCGGAGCAACGATTACCATGTCTCCCGGAATGAAATCATCTGCTGTGAAAACCCCGGTGCATTTTTGATCTTTGATTTCCAGACCGATCACTTCCGTATTAAAAAGGATCTTTCCTCCAAGGTCTTCAAATTGCCTGCGAAGGTTTGGGATCACCACCCTCAGGTTGTCGCTGCCAATGTGTGGCATGGCCATGTATTTGATTTCTTCGGGTGCGCCGGCATTTATGTAGCTTTCAAAAACAAATTGTTTTTCAGGTGCGATACCTTTTGTCCTGGAGGTTAATTTGCCATCGGAAAAAGTGCCTGCTCCGCCTTCGCCATGGCAATAGTTGGAATGGCTCTTGAACGCACCACCTTTTTCAAACTGAATGATATCATTAAAACGTTCTTTCACGGGTGGCCCTTTCTCCAGAAGGGTAACCCGGAAGCCTGCCTTTGTAAGGACAAAAGCAGCGAAAAAACCAGCCGGTCCGCTTCCTACAACGATCACCTTTTCTTTCCGGCTTTGGAAGGGAATTTCCAAAGAGGACTCAGGTGCAAACAAGGTGTGACGGATTTCCTTTGAAATTACACGTAATCTTAGCAACCAATACACATCAGGCTTTCGTCTGGCATCGAGGCTCTTTTTTACAATGTCATATTTAAATTCCCTGATGTGGAGCATACGCCGGATTTTTCTATTGATATCCTCCTCATCATAATTTGTATGAAGTCTTATTTCTATGTCTTTGTAACCGATGGTAGCCAATTTTATTTTTATTTGAGTTTTACAAAGGTAATGGATGATTGTATCATGGCATAAAAAAACCGCCTCAGTTTTTCTGGGACGGTTTCCGTTAAAAACATGAAATTATCTACTAATCAAATTTCATAATCATGGTGATGAGGTCGACTACACGGTTTGAGTAGCCCCACTCGTTGTCGTACCAGTTAAGTGTTTTAAC
>JABMQA010001137.1 GCA_013203545.1 Bacteroidota bacterium | reverse complement strand
TCAAAATTCTACATTCTACATTCTAAATTCTAAATTCTAAATTCTAACTTTCTATCATCTGAGCCATCTTCCCAATAGGCATATTAAACCGATTTCCTCTTTCAGGCCACTTCCTCAGTCATATCCTCATAATACCGTTCTACAACAATCCGGGCATCCTCATATTCTATCTGAGGAACAAAAACCCTTACTGCGCCAGCATTTCCGGGGGCAGAATTCATCGGGGCATCAGTACCCCAAATCTCACCACCAAAAAACGCTTCGAGTTCATTGTCTTCGAGCATCCCTTTTACTGTTTCCGCTTGCCAGGCTGTTCCTGAAAAAACCTCCCTTGGCTGTCTGTCTTTATCTGGTTTCATAATCAGCAATTTTTAGTTACACGTCAAAGCATCTTTTGAAATATCGGATAAATGTAGATAATTTTTACTTAATTTATACTATCTGAGATTTTTTTTAATAATTTTAATTAACACAATTCAGCGAATACTTATTGTACATACTATTTTTGCGTGCAATTAATAACAACGAAACATGAAGCATTTGGCCCACATCATCAGAAAAATACTCTTAATCATCCTCATTACGAGCCCGTTTCAACAACCCCTCAATGCACAATACCTGTCAAATCTTTCAGCTACAAGTAATGATCCGGTCTTCACAACCTATGCCGCACCAACCGAACGATCCGGTTACACCATCGATCAGGCATACCGGCTTTTGTGGAATAAGCCGCAAAGCAATATCGAATTCACCTCAAAGGATGGTGGTTCACTGGGAGCCGGCTTTTTTTACAATGGTAAACTTCGCAATAAACTGGAACAGTATTACAGTGAACCGGTAATTACAACATCCTACTCCGATCTCGTCGGGTTTTATTTTTATCCCTACCGGAATATCCGAGTAGAAGCCACCTTTGTTGTTTACAGTTCGTCACAGTCCATACTAAAATACAAAGTCATCAATGAAGGACGGCACACAGCCTTCGTTGCCATATTGCCCTATCTTTCCTATCACGGAAACAAGAAAAACCTGGTTTTCCAGGATAATGCCATAACATTTGATTTTGAAAAGAAGAAAGACGACTGGATGAAAAACCATAATATCCCTTTTGAAGAATACCTTCAATCGGTTTTTCTTACATATCCTGAAGGTAGGCAATTTGGCAGCTACCGGAAATTTCCTGTAAAATCCGGAATTATCGATTTCAAACTGAATCAGTATTTGGCTGATACGTCTCAGTATTTCACATTCCTGCATCTTCTCCAAATTCAACCGGATGAGTCGCAAACAATCACATTAATTCGCAGAATTGCAAAGGATGACATTGGAACCAGGAACCTTGTGTCCAAATGCAGGGAGCTTGAAAATATTGACACAAATGAGCTTATTCTGGAGGACGAAAGAACGTACGGCAGAATACCCCAAATTCGTTTCAAAAACCCGGATCATGAGGCGGTTTACTGGAATTCGTTTAACCTGATGCGGCAATGTATGATGCCGGCTGAAGGGGAATGCAGCTTCAACTACTACGTTTTTTCGCGTGAACCAAAGTGGGGATGGGGATATGGCGGCCAGGTATTTCACGAAAGCCTGGTTATGCTTGCTTACGCTTACATGGATCCCGAAAGCGCTATGAATTCCCAACGTGTATATATGGAACGGCAATGGCCATCGGGATACATCAATTACAGAACCGGGCCCTACCTCAACGAACAGATCGAACACAACGGTCAATATACCAGCTCTGCACCCTGGTACAACTGGCAAAACCTGGAGATTTATCAAATTACAGGGGATAAAAAATTTCTGAAGGAAGCCTACGAATCCGGGAAAAAATTTTACAATTATTACGTTTCAAACCGCGACCCGGATGATGACGGTTTGTGTGAATGGGGGGCTCATGCCATACTCGAATGTGTGAGGGATGCCAGGGTTGCCGTGTGGGACAAAGTGGGTTGGCCTTCCAATTTTGAAGGGCCTGATGTAAATGCCATGCTGGTGAAAGAAGCCAAAGCGTTGTCCGAAATGGCAATGGAGTTGGGAAGGTCGAAGGAAGCAGAAGGGTGGCTGGAGGATGCGCATAAAAGAACCGGCCTCATTAACAAACACCTCTGGGATGACGCTGATGGCTTTTATTACAACGTTAACAAAGTAGATGAATCGTTTACCTTTGAAACTTTTGATGACCTAAAAATCAAGGAGATCATCGGATTTTTACCCATGTGGGCAGGCGTTGCGGATACACTTCATGCCTTTATGCTCATGAAAAGCTTGAAAAATCCCGAAGAATTCTGGAGGAAATTCGGCATCCCTACCCTATCGGCAAAAGATGATTATTACAATCCGATCGGATATTGGAACGGTCCCATCTGGGTTCAGTGGCAATATCTTATTTTCAGAGGCCTGCTGGATTATGGATACGAAAAAGAGGCCAAGGAGCTTGCCGATAAAGTGCTCGACAATATTGCCTACCATTTAGAGAAAGACCATGTATTCTGGGAGTTTTACAGTGCCGACGATAACCAGGCCGGTTGGAACCAGACTTATATCTGGACCGGGATTGCCGCAAGGTTTTTGATTGATTTGGATATATATGAAAAAGGGGGCCTTCACGGGTGGTAGTAGATACGCCATGCGTGGCGTATCTACGATCCACCCTCTACCATCTTCACCGTCTCGACCCTGTTAACCTTTCCTGTGACCGCAAGAACAAACTGTGTGATATATATGATCTGCATTGGATAGGATAGAAAAATTAATATTTGTCAACTACTTTGCCGGTATGTAAAAAATACCCATTTTTGCCCATTTATGGAGCCACTGTACTTCAATTTTCTCGGAAGGTACGTAAATATTCAAACGACTGATCTTGGTTATTTCTTCCTCTTTTTGGCGCTCAATGTGGCACTATCATCAATTTCATGGTTTGTAATTGAAAAACCCATCAACAATCTGAAAAAATATTTCAGGTACATTAATCCAAATTGATGTTCGGTTTTCAATAATTTATTCTACTGCTTGATCACCTCCTGCAACTCCACCTCAAAAATAAGTGGGGAAAACGGTGGGATTATCTTTCCCGATCCGCGTTCGCCATAACCCAATATGGAGGGGATGAGCAGGGTCGCCTTACCACCCTGGTTCATCATGGCAATGCCTTCGTCCCATCCGTTAATTACCTGGTGCTGGCCAAGTGTAAACTCAAAGGCCTGGTTCCGGTTTGAGGAGGCGTCAAAAACAGTTCCGTCAAGGAGTTTGCCAGTGTACCATACTTTTACTTTATCGCCTGCTTCGGCTTTCGGGCCGGCGCCCTTCTCGTTTTCGATATAGTACAGGCCAGTCTGGGTTGGCTGAGCGGTTATACTGTTCTCACTAACGTATTGATCAATAAGCTTTTGCTCCTTGTCTTTTTGTGCGTTGAGAAACTGACCCTGATTTTCAATTTTCAATAATTCCACATTACAGACCAGGCTGGTATATGGTGGAATTATGTTGCCCCTGCCCCTTTCGCCAAATGCAAGGTTGGATGGCATAATCAACCTAGCTTCCCCGCCTTCTGTCATCATGCTTACACCTTCGTCCATGCCTTTGGTATCGAATGGCGCGCCCATTTCAAACTGAACCGGTTCATCCTGGTCTTTTGTCGAAAATATTTTGGTTCCATCCAGCAATTGTATCCCGAAATGCACGGTTAAAACGTCACCTTTAACAGGTTTTTTGCCATAACCTTTTCTTATCTCATCGAATATCAGACCCGACTCCGTTGGCTTGATTTTTAGATTGTTGATCTCGATGAAGTTTTGTAATATGCTGTCTTCGGCAAGCTGAAGGGAGGTCATTCTGGTTTCTAATTCCAGGCGGGCCTGTTGTTCGGTCTGGAATTTTTCAACTTTAATATTTATTAAAATATTTTCCAATCCCTGTGCATAGGGTGGGATCTCCTGGAAATTTGCAGTCCTCAGAAAAAAGGAATCAGACACAACCACAAAGGTTGCACTGTCGCCCGGATGCATCATGCCCATGCCTTCGTAAATATCGCCCGGGTAAACCGATTCGACCAGTGGGAGGGTGGTTGTGCCATCGGGTATTAAATTGGTATTGAAGAAGACGGTATCTTCAGTACCATATGACATTTTCATGGTAATCAAATCACCAATTACCGGTAGGGGGCCATCCGGATTGGATGTGTGAATTTTATATTTCAGCCCATTTGGTGTTGTGTCGTATCCGGCGAATTTGTTTTCCCCACCATTATTGCAGGCGTAGAAAATAAGCCCTGATAGCAGAATGGAAACAACGGCTGCTAATTTATTTTTCATTTGAGAAGTTTTATTTATTTACTAAAATGATCGGATTAATCGACTACCTCGATAAGTTCAACATCAAAAACCAGCGGTGTGTATGCTTTGATGTTTCCACGTTTTTGTGAGCCATAGGCAATTTCTGAAGGGATGACCATCAGTGCTTTTTCACCTTCCTTCATCATCGAAATTCCTTCGTCCCAACCTTTGATCACCTGTCCCTGTCCAAGTACGAACTCGATGGGTGCATTGCGGTCGTAAGATGAATCGAACTTTTCACCATCCAGGAATGTGCCTTTGTAATGAACTTTTACTTTATTACCAGCCGCTGCCTGGTTGCCGTCTCCGGCCTGCACTTGAACGTAATACAATCCGCTTTCGGTGGGCTCAACAGTAATGTTATTTTCCGAGATATACCTTTTGATTTTTTCAGTCTCATTTGCTTTCCGGGCTTCGCCTTCAAGTCTTTCTGCTTTAACCATTTCAGGTTCGGGTGTTACATCCACCACCTTAATATCGAAAAAGATATCATCTTCAGGCTCCATGCCAGGTTGAACCGAAGGATACTGCATCATCTTAGTAAAAAAATCCTCTGCATTCAATACAATTGTAGCGCTGTCGCCTTTGTGCATCAACAGGATGCCATCCATCAGATCGCCATCATAAACAGGGTTGACCTGGAATGGGAATTTATTTTTTCCGCCTTCCATCAGCACCGAATCTTTGGTCCGGTAGGTCATCAGGACATGAACGATATCATACTTGTTTACCTGAACGGAATCGTCATTTTTCACATGAAACTTGATTTTTACACCGGTTTCTGTTTCCTTCAGGTCGCTACCGCTTTGACAGGCAAAAAATACCATTGCCATAAAAAAAATAATTGCTGTAAATCCAGCATTTCGTGTCATCAGACTTCTTTTCATAATTTATTTATTTGAGTTCAACAAGATGTACATCATATACCAACGTGACTTTCGGCGGGATTTTATTTTGATCGCCCAACAACCCGTAAGCCAGGTGCGAAGGTATTATTAATTTGGCTTTGTCGCCGACATGTAGTAATAAAATACCTTCTTCGAGACCCGCAGGAACACCGCCCTTACCTACTATAAATTCCATCATACCATCCTTTTCCGATGAGTAGATCAAATCACCATTCAGTAACTTAACCGAATACGCAAGCCTAACGGCCTTTCCCTCTTCCGGTTGAAGGCCGGGACCTTCCTGGTAAATTAAATACCTCAGCCCTGATCCGGTTTCAGTCATTTTCCACCCATACCGCTCCAGCATATCCTTTATCTGCCGATCTTCGGCTTTAACCATTTGCCGGTTGGCATCAATCAAGGCCTTTTCTTTAACTGGATTATTATTCCCCTCATTTTGCGGTTCTTTCTGATTACATGAAAGTGCAAATAGATATGCCATTGTCAAAAACAAAAGTATTCCGGTTATTTTGATAGATCTGGCAATCATTTCTTACCTTAACTAATAATAAAATCAAGTTTATGTTGATATTCGGGAAGTATCTCTTTTAGCTTTGCAACCGTTCCTTCAACTGATTGGAAAGAGTCACCACCGGCAGCGTTTCGGTGCCCACCGCCTTTAAAATACTTTCGGGCTATTTCGTTTGCAGGAAAATCCCCTTTCGACCGGAATGATAACCTGATCAGGTCATCGCGTTCTGTTATTAATACAGCCAGGTTAATGTGTTTTATAGATAAAGGGTAATTAACGATGCCTTCGGTATCACCAACCTGGTAATTAAATTTTGAAAGTACCTCCTTTGTTAATATAATATAGGCCGTATTGAATTCAGGGAGGACAGTCAATTTTTCGCTGATTGCATATCCCAGTAACCTGATGCGGCCTTCTGAAAAGTTATCATAAATCAGCTTGTGAAGCTTTTGGGCATCAATGCCTTTTTCAACCAATCTGGCCACGATCCTGTATGTTTCGGGTGAATTGCATGAATGGCTGAATGAACCGGTATCAGTAATAATTCCGGTATAAAGACATTCGGCAACCTGCCTGTTCAAAAATTTCGTATACCCTGCTTTATCAATAAACCTGAAAACCAGTTCGGCAGTTGAAGAGGCTGAAATTTCAGAGCAGGTATAATCGAAAGATTTAATCTCAGGCCCCGGATGATGGTCGATTAAAATTTTCCTTCCGGGTGCAGTATTCAACGCACCTTCCATTTTTTTTCCGGTACGGTGCAGTGCATTGTAGTCCAGGCAAAAAATAAATTCAGCTTCATTAATTGCAATTTCAGCTACTTTGCTTTCTTCCGATTCAAATAAAAGAATTTCGGAACTTCCGGGCATCCACTTCAGGAAATCCGGACAAGTGTTGGGTATCACAACATTTACCTGATGGCCCAATGCTTTCATGATATGATAAACAGCAAGCGATGACCCAATGGCATCACCATCAGGATTATAATGGGATGTGATTGTGATTCTTTTTGGAGTACTGAATGCCTTGATTATCTGATCGAAACTGACCTTTTTCAATTTTTAAAACTTTCTTTACATGTTTCAGGTGGCAAAAGTAGTATAAATAAATTCAGGACTCAGGAATTTTGATATTTTGGTATAATCATCCCAACATTCCAATTTGGTTTAAACCAGTGTTCCATCACAAATATCAATATTGGGGCGATTACCCTGATTAAATATGCCGCCAATTTGATAATCATATTAATTAATTATACTTTTGCCGTCTTGTTTACAAACCAAAATGACATCAAATGGATATCTACAAAAAATTTGAAAACTTAGGCCCTCTTGGAAAGTACAGCCGTGAAGGGTATGGATATTTCATGTTTCCTAAATTGGAGGGCGAATTGGGCCCACGCATGAATTTCATGGGTAAAGAACGGCTTAACTGGAGTATTAACAATTACCTGGGCCTGGGAAATCATCCCGAGGTGAGGGAAGCTGATGCAAAAGCAGCCAAAGAATGGGGCCTTGCCTATCCGATGGGCGCCCGGATGATGTCGGGGCAAACGGGTTACCATGAGCAATTAGAGCGTGAACTTGCTGATTTCGAGAAAAAGGAAGCTGCCTATCTGCTGAATTATGGTTACCAGGGGATGGTTTCGATTATCGATTCGCTCGTGGACAGGAAGGATGTGATTGTTTATGATTCGGAGGCACATGCCTGTATTATTGATGGTTGCCGCTTGCATTTCGGAAAACGGTTTGTTTATCCGCACAACAATATGGAGAACCTCGAAAAGGAACTCTCAAGGGCACATAAGATCACCGGGCAAACAGGCGGTGGAATCCTGGTGATTACCGAAGGGGTCTATGGTATGTCGGGTGATCTGGGGAATCTGCGCGACATCGTGAAATTAAAGAAGAAATTTCCATTCAGGCTCCTGGTTGATGATGCCCACGGATTTGGAACCATGGGGCCAACCTGTGCCGGTACAAGCGAACACCTTGGCGTGATGGATGATGTGGATATCTATTTTGGGACATTCGCAAAGTCGATGGCCGGAATTGGCGGTTTTGTAGCCTCTGAACAAAAGGTGATCGAATTCCTGCGATACAATATGCGGTCGCAGATTTATGCCAAATCATTGCCCATGCCGATGGTTATTGGTGCCCTGAAACGGCTTGACCTGATCAGAACCCAGCCGGAGTTGAAAGATAATTTGTGGAAAATCGTTAATGCCCTGCAAAGCGGATTGAAAGAAAATGGTTTTAATATCGGGGCAACCGAGTCGCCGGTAACACCGGTAATACTTGAAGGCGGCGCACCGGAAGCAACTCAGATTACATACGATCTACGGGAAAACTATAACATTTTCTGTTCAATCGTTACCTATCCTGTGATCCCTAAAGGTATGATCCTGCTCAGGTTGATCCCCACAGCAGCTCATTCACTCGAAGATGTTGAATATACGATCGATGCATTTTCCAGGATCAAGCAGAAACTGGATGCTGGTGAATATGATCCGCAGAAAATCCTGAACCCCTACGATTTTATGAAGAGAGATTATTAGTGTAGTTTAAACCCATGGTAACATTACCATGGGTTTGCTATTTTTTTCATTTGAATAAAATTCTGTTAAATGGTGATAAGGCAAATTGCTGATAAGGATAAAAGGACGCCTGGTAATTTTATTACCATTATTATCAATTCTACATCGTACTTTATCATATCATTTTTATTTCTCTATCTGGTTGCCCAGTTTTCCACTGCGATTGCGGCCATGCAATTTGATTACACCTCAATTGTTTACTATTTTAAGCTGGTTTACACCATCGATACCTATGACTGGAATTCGGATGCGGTGAAGTTGCTCTTCAGTCTTGGCCCCACCATATCCATAATGATTGGAATTATGTTTTTATTGATTTATATTAACCTTTATTCCAATACCGGGCGGTTCAAGATGTTTTTCCTGTGGACTTTCATGCATGGGGTAATCTGGTTTTTCGGGGCTATTCTGGCAGGTACCATCCTCGATAAAGGATTTGGCTTTGTTGTAATGTATGCTTACTTTTTAGATACCGGCAAACTCATTTTGTCGCTCATGGCACTGACGGTTATATTACTTGTTGCAACTTTCTCGACCAAATGGTTCCTCTTTTCTGCCAACTCATACTTTAACCAGCTTACGGAGCACAGCCGGACGTTTTTCACCTTTAGCCAGATCGTGATTCCTGTGGTGCTGGGAACAACCATCCTTATTGGAATTAAATTGCCGATGATTACCTATTACGAATTGTTTATTCTCCTTTGCAACCTGTTTTTTATCCTTCCGATTTTGCTAAAATACAATTCCTATCCTACGTTCTTCTTTGATGAAATACCAATTCATATAAAATTGGATTTCAAGGCCATGGTAATCGCTGCAATATTTCTTGCAGCCTTCAGGGTTGCATTGGAAAAGGGTATCCCTTTTGGTTAAAATTGCGAATAATATTTATGCATTGTCTGGGTGGTATAATACTCCACAGGTGCGTAGTCATCTGTTAATATGGGAATTTCATCATCAATGCCGATGAATACTTCCTTTTGCAGATAAGTATTAAAAAGGCTGTCATAACTTACATAATCATGAATATGACCTTCTTTAAATGCAACGACCATAATATTTTGTAGAACATCCATATTCTGCGGGTCATTCATTGCGAAACACCTCACAATCGGGAAAATACTCTGATAGGTTTTCAACTGGGCCTGTAAAAAAATGCTGTTATCCGGATCAAGTGCCGTGATGATATTGGCGATCACCACACCACAGGGTTGAAGTGATTCATATTGCTTTAGGATGCATTCGCGTGTGGTAAGCTGGTATGGAACTGAAAACTGGGCTTTGTAGGCATCCATCAAAATGGCATCGTACTTCATGGAATTATTGTTAAAAAAGATACGGCCATCTTCATGAATGATTTTCAATGCCGGGTCCGGTTCAAGACGAAAATATTCCATCGCCAGTTCCGTTAACTTCGGATCAATTTCCACAACATCAATTTTTGCCCCGGGATATCTCTTTAAAAAATCCATGGGGTATGTATAGCCCGATCCTCCGATCATCAGGACATGATCAAAATCCGGTACAAAATGCGAAAACAGGTGATAAAACTTCAGGTAGTTAAAAACCAGTTCCTCACTGTCGAGAAAAATAGCAGAACTGTGTTCATCATTTATCTTCAGCATCCTGATGGGCCGGAGTGTGTAATAATCGGTGGTCTCAAGAATTGTTACCCGGTTGTATTGGGTGTCAACATCCACCAGGTTTTCGACCTGCTGCAACCTGTCCTGCATTAAGAACCAGGCTACAATAATTGTTAGGATGCCAAAACCCAGTGCAAACCACTTTTTTTGAGTTGCAAACAATACTGCTGCTATGAATATAAGCAGCAGCGAAATTAAAAACACCAGCTGACTGACGCCAAAATATGGTATGAGGTAAAATCCGGCTAAAAAAGTGCCCGTAATACTGCCAATGGTTGAAATGGCGTACAGATTTCCGACAACGCTACCTGATGTCGTGATACTTTTTAGCTTCAGCTTGACAGCGTATGGCGAAACCATTCCCAGAAAAAGACTACCCGGAAGAAACAGAATTACCGAGGCCACCAATGATAATACCCTGATGTCGAAAAACTTTGACGACAGTAAATTTAGGAGGTATGATTGAATTTGGGCCGTAATTAATATTGACAATCCGGCTAATAAGATGATCAGACCAAAATAGGTATAATCAGGCCGGATATCTGCAATTTTGCCCCCGAGCCAATATCCCAGGCTCAGGCTGCCCAGGATAATCCCGATCAGGCTTGTCCATACAAACAGCGAAGTGCCGGCATAGGGCCCAAGCATTCTGGCGCCAATAAGTTCAAATATCATCACCAGTGCCCCGCAAATGAAAACAACTATTTTTAAAAGTGCGCTTTTCAAGGTTGTTTCGACTGGGGAACCCATTACTAAAAATTACATACTTTTTGGATGTGGACACCCGAATTGGTATATACTTTAACAAAATAAATACCCGGTGATAAACGTGCCATCCCCACCTGAGCCGATAAAGTATTGAATTGAGTGCTGCTCAAAGTTTTACCCTGGGGATTGACAATATCAACC
>JABMQA010001136.1 GCA_013203545.1 Bacteroidota bacterium | reverse complement strand
TTCCCGAAGGAACACCTTCCGGAGAACACCGTATGCGCATCAGAATGACCTACTCGTCCGACCCACAGCCATGCGGCAGTTCAACATACGGCGAAATTGAGGATTACACCATCAATGTTACCGGCTGGATGCTTGTTGGGCACATTGTTGGTACCATTACCCCGGGAAATTTCCATACCATAGAAGTTCAGTTTAATGCTGAGGATCTTGAGGTCGGCACCTATCTTGGAAATGTACAGATTGAAAGCAACGACCCTGAAAACCCGGTTGTAAATGTACCGGTTACCCTTAATGTAAGCCGGAACCTGTATTTCATTTTACCCCGGTCTGGACCTCTCCGTTTAATCCGATGACATTCTATATTCTGCAAGCCACCGTTGACGGCTCTGACCTACAGGCCGGCGATGAAATCGGCTTGTTCGATGTTGACCCGGTAACAGGTGAGGAGATTTGTGTTGGCGCAGGCGTATTAACACAACCCTTGTCTGCAGTTGACTACCTCGAAATGATCGCTTCGATGGATGATGGTTCCAATCCCGACCAGGCCAACGGGTTTACACCGGGAAATGACATCATTTACAGGCTTTACAATGAAAACCTCGGAGAGATCACCAGTGTATCGTCCAGCTATCCCTACCCGGGTTATGACGAATTATATGCTGCCCAGGGCACCTGCTTTGCAGAACTGAATGGCTTGACCACCAACGTTCAAAGTATCGAACTCCAAACCGGTTGGAATCTTATGTCATTCCGTGTACAACCCGAAAATTGGGACATGCTTGAAATCGTTCAGCCATTGATTGACGATGAGGTTCTTTACAAAGTTATTGACGAAATTGGTGGTACTATTTTCCACCTTCCTTTCCCGCCACCCAACGGACAGTGGAGTAACACCATCGGAGATATGGCCAATACCGAAGGGTACTATATCAAAGTTATGGGCAATGCAACACTGCCTTTGGAAGGATACGCGGTGGATTTACCCATGGAGATAACACTAACTGAAGGATGGAACATCATCAGCTATCCATGTGAAAATCCACAGAATGCCATGGAGGTGGTACAACCACTCATCGATGCCGGTGTTTTGTACAAAGTGATTGATGAAACCGGCGGTATCATTTTTCACCTGCCCTTCCCGCCACCCAACGGACAGTGGAACAATTCGATCGGAAACTTCCTGAACGGCGAGGGCTATTATATAAAAGTCACAGAAGATGCTGTCCTTACGATTAATGAACCCACGGATGGATCGCATACGGTAACTCCGACCTTCAGTCGCACACCTTCCTATTTTACACCTTGTTTCGAAAACAATCCATACCAGCCCATGGCCATTGTTGTAAAAGGAGCGTCATGGATGGAAACAGGCGATGAAATCGGGATATATTCAGATGGAAATTGTGTTGGAGCGGCAGTTTATAACGGTGATGGCCCTATCAGCATTCCGGTTGCAATGGACGATCCTACTACCGATTTTACAGATGGCGCATTGGATGGAAGTTCTTTCGGGGTTAACTATTGGAAAAAAAGAGACCAGGTTTTAATCGGTGAGGTGGTATTCGAAATTATTTCAGGAAACGAATTTGCAGAAGGGCTGGCAACATCGGTAATCTCCCTGAACCCCATGTTGACACAACTGGAGGAATTGGGAGAAACCTTCACCGTCCAACTGAAACCCAATCCATTCAAAACACAAACAGTTGTTGAAATTGCTGCACCCGGAAGTGTTGTTGCAGAACTCACATTATATACCTCTATGGGAATGAAAAAATGCATGATTGCTTCAAATGAACTGATTCATAAGAAATCAGCAATCGTATTGGATAAGGCAATCCTTGGTTTGGGTTCAGGCGTATATTATTTGAAAGTATCATTGTCGGATCCGGGAAACAGGTCGATTATTCACAAAACCCTTAAATGCATTGTTATGTAAAATGACCCGGATCATCAAATATTGCTTTTTTTTAACAAGCCTGATTATTTTCAGCCTGAATCTCCCTGCTCAGAAACTGAAAAAGGAGGTAACCCTCAAACATTGGATGACACCGGAAGAGGCTAAACTAAAGCACCTGATCGGACGCAATTTTTATCCAACGGATCCGCCCGATCCGCCGGTAACAAATATTGCCGAGTTTAATCGGATGCAATCCATTTTGATCAGGTATTCATTTGGCATTTCTTATGCTGTCATCGCGGAAATGTCGCAGCAGTGCATGGTTACCACAATTGTTGCTTCGACCTCTGAACAAACCTACGTCACCAATCAGTACCAGAATCAGGGCGTGAATATTTCAAATTGTGAATTCATCATAGCACCGAGCAACAGCTACTGGACCCGCGACTACGGCCCCTGGTTTATTATCGATGGAAATGATGATCCCGGAATCGTTAATTTTCCCTACAACAGGCCCAGGCCTTATGACAACGACATCCCCATTAAGGTTGCTGATTTTTTAGGCATCAACCTTTTCGGGATGAACCTGATCCATGCAGGGGGCAATTATATGACCGATGGAATGGGAATCTCCTCCTCGTCGGAGTTGGTTTGGGAAGAAAATCCCGGCCTGTCGCATAACGATGTGGATCAGCTTGTGGATGATTACCTGGGTGTTCACACCTATCATGTCGTTCCCGATCCCAACAATACTTACATCGATCACATCGACTGCTGGGGTAAGTTTTTGGATGTGGATAAAGTCCTCATACGATCGGTTCCGGAAACCCACGCACAATATGATGAAATTGAAGCCACTGCAACATATTACGCAGGCCATGTTTCGTCCTACGGCAATCCTTACCAGGTTTACAGGGTATATACACCCAACGACCAGCCCTACACAAATTCACTCATCCTGAACAAAAGGGTTTTTGTACCTATAACCGGGTCGGGTTGGGACGACGATGCCATCGCCACATATGAGGACGCTATGCCCGGTTACGAGGTACTTGGCTTTACAGGAAGCTGGCAGTCAACCGATGCACTGCACTGCCGTGCGAAGGGCGTAGCCGATATCGGGATGCTTCACATAAACCACATGCCGCTACTTGGTGAGCAGCCAGTTCAGGACGATTACGAAATTGAGGCGACCATCAGGGCTTTGAGCAATCAAAGTCTGTACAGTGATTCTGTTTTACTATTTTATAACATTAACAGTGTCGGGTGGTTGTCGGTACAGCTTGTTAATACATCAGGTCAAACCTGGACCGGAACAATTGCAAACGTTGGTGCAGGAAGCCAGATCGAATATTACATCTTCGCAGCAGATGCATCAGGAAGAAGGGAGACCCATCCGTTTATCGGTAGGCCTGATC
>JABMQA010001135.1 GCA_013203545.1 Bacteroidota bacterium | reverse complement strand
CCTCATATATCTCTTTCAGGGTTTTGTCGATATATTTACGGTCGGGCTCCTCCTCCTTATTCTCCATATCCAGGCTTTCGCTCGAGAGAGAGATACTTTGAAGCGGCTGGCGGATTTCATGGGCAATACCGGCGGCAAGTTCCCCCAGTGAAGTAAGGCTTGCCTGGTGAACAATAATTTGTTGCTGTTCGTTTTGCTTGATAAGGGCCTCCGCAATCTTTACCTCCAGATATCGGTTTGCCTTCTTTTTAAGCCTGTAGCGATAGTAAACAACAAAAACAATGGTGAGCGCCACAAAAATAGCAAGCAACAGGTAAACCTGGTAGGTCTTAAGTTTTTGTATTGAAATTCGCTGTTCAAGTATTTCCTTCTCCTTTTTTTCGGTTTCATATACAATCTGAATGTTTCGTATTTGCTTGCTCTTTTCGATATCTAACAAACTGTCCTTCAGCGCGCTCTGAAGTTTAAAATATTCAAGTGCTTCCTCAAATTTTTTCTGGTCCGAATACCAGCTCGACAAATTTTTGTAAATTTCCTGAATGTGCTTTTTATTATCAATTTCTGTGGCAATTGCAAGCGCTTCCTGCAAGAATCCGTAACTTTCAGGATATTTTTCAAGATTCAGGTACACCGCACCCAAATTGTTGAGCGAAACCACAATGCCGTATTTATTATTTAACGACCGGTATAGTTCAAGGCCCTGCAGGTAATATTCGATGGCTTTTTCGTGTTCTCCCATATTCCTTTGAATCACACCCAGGTTCAAATAAATCACCGCAATATTCGTGATATCGTCCATACGCTTTTTGATGATGAGGGCCTGGTTGAAAAAATCCTGTGATTTTTGATAGTCCTCCAGATCCATCGTAACAACACCAAGATTTATCAGTGCTGTGGCCAGGGAGTTGGTATCACCCAATTGCCCGGATATTTCCTTTGATCGCCGGTAATATTCCAGTGCTTTATCGTTCTCACCCATGTTGTTGTATATGTTGCCAATATTCCTGCTCGATATGGCTATCCCTCTCTGGTTTTCTGTCTCTTCATTAATTTTATGCTGGTTCAAATGGTTTTTTAGAGCTTCATCATAATTTCCCAAACGATTATATACCAATCCAATGTTATTGTAACTGGCGGCAATTTCATTTTTGTCATCAATCTCGGTGTTTTTCCTTAAAGCCTGCTTAAAAAATTCAAGTGCCTGCATAAAATCCCCTTGCAGGTAATAGGCTGACCCAATGTTTTTCAAAGCCAGGGCAATCTGTTGGTCGTTATCAATACGATAAGCGATTTCCAATGCCTGCACCCCGTAATCAACAGCCTGGTTCACTGAGATATTAAAATACCCCCGGGACAACTGGTTGAGTATTTCACATTTTTTTAAATCCGAAGTTACAGCCCCTGAATTAATTAAGGTTTCGAGACTGTCGGTTTGCTGGCTACAGAATCCATCGTTGATCCACAGCCCTATCAAAATTATGATAATTATCCGTTTAAACATAGCAATTTATATGAATAATGCTCCCCGGAATTTTTAACAAAAATACCCGGGTAAGAAATCAATTCCGAACAAAAATACAAATGATCCCGTTTAAAATGATTTATCTTGAAATAAAATATCTAATTTTGTTCCTGAAATTAAAAAAACGATACAATTATGGCTGGTGTAAATAAAGTAATTTTAATCGGAAACCTGGGGAAAGACCCTGATATCATGACATTTGAAAACGGCGTTAAACGGGCTGCTTGTTCTATTGCCACCACCGAGAGTTACAAGGATAAAGAAGGGAACTGGGTAGATCAGACCGAATGGCATAACATTGTTTTATGGAGATGGTTGGCAGAGAGAAACCTCCTTAAAGGCGACACAATTTATTTGGAGGGCAAACTTCGTACACGCTCATGGGACGACAAGGACGGGAACAAAAGATATACTACAGAGATTATTGGGGATAAGGTGATTAAGCTTACGGCCAGAAGAGAGCAATCAGCCGGCCCCCAGGAAATACCCCCCCCTGCCGAGCCCGGTGTTCAAACTGAATCTTCACCCGAAGAGGGTTCTTCGGATGATCTTCCATTTTAATGTTTCATTGCTTGTGATTGTCGAACTAATTAAAGGATATTTTGGAAGATATTGACCTTGATCCCTATGCTGAAACTGCTTTGGTTATTGCCAATGTTCTACTCCCAATAACGCTTCCGGTTATTATTGCCTTTGTTGTTATGTTGATCCTGATTGTGTTTTCAGCACTTGTTTCAGGGTCGGAGATAGCATTTTTTTCCCTTAACCCTACACAGATTAAAAGCCTGAGATCGCGAAAAAATTCCACCAATGACCTTATTATAAGTCTTCTTGAAATACCCAAACGATTGCTGGCCACCATTCTTATTGCCAACAATTTTGTTAATGTTGCCATCGTCATATTATCAACTTTTATCATTGGCGGGCTATTTAACCTGAATGAATATCCTGTTCTGGCATTTGTGGTTCAGGTAGTAGTAGTAACCTCACTATTGCTCATAATGGGTGAAATCATACCAAAAATTTATGCCTCATTCAATCCCATATCTTTTGCCATGTTTATGGCCAAACCTTTGAAGACAATGGTCACGATTTTTTATCCGCTAAGTTCAATGCTGGTAAAAAGTTCAAAAATAATCGACCGGCGGATCTCAAAAAAGGGACCTCAGCTTTCGATGAGTGAACTTTCGGAAGCCATCGAATTAACCGCGGCTGAAGATGCGCCCGAAGAAGAGAAAAAAATATTAAAGGGCATTGTTAAATTTGGTGATACTGATACCAAAGAGATCATGAAATCCCGGATTGATGTTACGGCAGTTGATATTACTTCGACCTCATACCACAATTTGTTAAAAATAATCCTCGAATGCGGATATTCGCGGATTCCGGCCTATGAAGATAATTTCGATCACATCTCGGGCATTTTGTATGTAAAGGATTTATTACCGCATCTTGGTAAACCAAATGATTTCGACTGGCCTTCCCTGCTCAGGCCTGCCTTTTTTGTGCCGGAAAATAAAAAGATAAACGATCTGCTCCAGGAGTTCCAGAAAAAGAAAATACACCTTGCCATTGTTGTTGATGAATATGGCGGGACTTCAGGTATTGTTACACTTGAGGACATTATCGAGGAAATCGTAGGCGAAATCAGTGATGAATTTGATACGGAAGAGGATGAAATTAATTTTACCAAACTGGACAACAACAACTATCTTTTTGAAGGCAAAACCCTGTTAAATGATTTTTGCAAGATCCTGCAAATCGACGACAAAATTTTTGAAGAAGTTAAAGGCGACTCTGAAACCCTGGCAGGACTGATTCTAGAGATAGAGGGCAAAATTCCGAAGTTAAACGACAGCACTAATTTTCGAAATTTTGAGTTTAAAATAAAAAAAGTCGATAATCGAAGAATTGAACAGATCCTGGTGCAAGTTATATGAAAGAGTAATGGCTATGCCTAATCTGCGAATCGGTGGCAGATTTTATTGCCCATAATATTCCATAAAGAACTAATTTTTTTATGCAGATCCATACAAATAAAAATCCATCCACTGGTTTTTCCCTCATCTTGTGCGGCCTGCTTTTTTTTGTATTCATCATATCATGCGGAGAAGATACTTACGCACCTAAGCCGCATGGATACTTTAGGATTCAACTGCCCGAAAAAGCATACCGGTCGTACGATACCACTTTTCCCTACACTTTTAATTATCCTGAATATGCCAAAATTTCTTTTGACAAATACACCCAAAGGGAACCGTTCTGGCTCAATATCGATTTTCCACAGTTCAAAGGGCGGATTCATCTTAGCTATAAAAATGTCAAGGGCAACAATCTTTACAATCTCATGGAAGATTCAAGAAATATGGTTTTTAAGCATGCCCCAAAGGCACTTGGAATCAGGGAATCAGTTGTGATTGATGACGAGCGTAGGGTATATGGAATGGTTTATGGAATTGAGGGCAGGGATGCCGCATCACCCTTTCAGTTTTACTTAACCGACAGCACCGATCATTTTTTAAGAGGTTCGCTCTATTTCAATGTTGTACCCAACAACGATTCGTTGGAACCGGTAATTGAATTTATCATTCAGGATATCGATGAGATGATAAAAACACTTAGTTGGAAATAACAGGCCTGAAAAGTTTATAATGTTTTATCCGGCAAATGGCCGGCAAATAATGCTGAAACCAAAATAACCGTCAGGAGATTTTTTGACCATCGATAAACTCCAGTGCCCTTTGAAAAGTTTTGTCCTTTTTATGGTAAACCGGATAAAACCCTTCATCCCCCAGGATGTTTCTTCCAATTAGCGCCTTGAGCAATATGTTAATCTCCTCTTTTCGTGCAGCTATTCCTGCATTGTCCTTTGCAATACCATTTTCATCAGCATATTGGATCAGCCCATCAAAAAGCTGATTATCAATCCGGAACTGGCGTTCAAAATCCCTGTAATCCTTATACTCCCCCAACTCATCACGGTGTGTATCAGCATAGTCAAAGGCATAATCATAAATAATTCCCCTATTGATCAGACGGTTGTAATAAACCAGGTTTTCGTCGCTTTCGAGGGGGACGAATATGTCGGGCATTATTCCGCCCCCACCATAAACCACCTTACCACCGGGCGTGACGAATTTTAACGAATCGTCAAGATGAATACTATCTGCATCCAATATCTCACCATTGATAAACCTGTCATGAAACTCCTTGAAATATTCCTCCGAGCCGTTTTCGTAGGATTTTTGAATACAGCGTCCGGTTGGCGTATAATACCGTGCTACTGTGAGCCGTATCGCCGACCCATCATACAGGTTCATTTGTTCCTGAACCAATCCTTTACCAAAAGATCTTCTCCCGATAATTTGCCCACGGTCATTATCCTGAATAGCCCCTGCCAATACCTCACTTGCCGAAGCAGATCCTTCATCAATCAGGATGATGACTTCCCCATCTTCAAAATTTCCCCGTTCAGTTGAATACGCATAATTTTTAGGCCGGTTTTTACCCTGTGTATATACGATGAGCTTACCTTCCTCCAAAAAATCATCAGCCACCTCAATGGCTGCCTGCAAATATCCGCCGGTATTGTTTCTCAAATCCAGGATAAGCTTATGCATTCCCCTGGATTTCAAATCCCCAATGGCATCAAACATTTCATCAGCGGTGGTAGCCGAAAATTTATTTAGTTTTATATATCCTGTCGAGTCGTTAACCATGTACGCTACATCAACACTGTAGGTAGGAATTACATTTCTAGTTATTGTAAAATCCAGCAATTCGGGTTCACCGCGCCTGAAGATTTCAACATTCACCTTTGTTCCCCGTGGCCCTTTTAGTTTTTTCATTACCTCACTGTTGTTTATCCCTACACCGGCAATGGTGTCCTGCTCCACGATCACAATCCTGTCGCCGGCTTTAATGCCAACCTTTTCAGAAGGCCCCCCGGCAATGGGAATAATTACCATAACTGTATCTTTCTCGATCCTGAACTGAACACCAATTCCTTCGAAATTACCTTCAAGATGCTCGTTCACTGCATCAAGGTCGGTGGCGGGAATGTATTGTGAATGGGGATCCAGATTATCCAGGATATTAACGATGGCATTATCCTTTACTGATTCGATAGAAATCGTATCAACATAATCCCTTTGAATAAAGGATAGTATGTCGCTGAGCTTATTGTAACTGGAAAGATCGACAGAGAATATTCTTGAATTGGCGGAGGATTTAGGCGCGATCCTGATTCCAAGCAATATTCCGCCAATGAGTACCAGTGCAAAAAGCACAGGTAGATAAAGTGTAATTTTGTGTTTAAATCTGTTCATGGTTTAGCTACTTACAAATATGTTAAATTGTGGAATCCGCAAAAATATCTATCTTTAAACGCAGGAAAAAATTAAATCGTGTTAAATATTGAAATTAAGCCATGTCGAAATTATATATTGTCCCCACACCCATCGGAAACCTTGATGATATCACACTCAGGGCATTAAAAATTTTAAAAGAGGTGGATTTCATTCTGGCGGAGGATACCAGGAATACCGGGATCCTGTTAAAACACTTCGGTATCGAAAAACCGCTGGTTGCATATCACCAGCACAATGAGCACAAAATTACCGAACGAATGGCCATGCGTATAATCGGTGGTGAAACTGCGGCACTGGTAAGTGATGCGGGCACTCCTGCCATTTCCGATCCGGGGTTTATGCTGGTAAGGGAATGCATTAAGAACGACATCCCTGTTGAAACCCTCCCGGGCGCTTCGGCAATTTTACCGGCACTGGTCAATTCAGGCCTGCCGTGCGACAGATTCTTATTTGAAGGTTTTCTGCCGCTTAAAAAAGGCAGAAAATCGAGGATGGAGTTTTTGAAAAACATGCCCTGCGCGGTAGTACTTTATGAGTCCCCACATCGTGTGCTGAAAACACTCGTACAACTGGCTGAACATTTTGGAAATGAAAGACGGGCTTCCATTTCCAGGGAATTGACAAAAATATATGAAGAAACCATCAGGGGAACACTGGAGGAACTTATCAGCCATTTTCAGGAAAACCCGGTTAGGGGCGAATTTGTAATCGTGGTGGAGGGGATTAAATAAGGAATGATCAACATATCCCTCAAGTTAAGGAAAAATTTAACAGTAGAACACAAAAATACCGGAGCTTATTGGAAATTAAACAGCTGAAATTACGTACCCTGCCCTCCACGTAGAGATACCCTAGGCAAAAGAAGGTGTGTGAAAACGTAATTTTTGACTAGCCCTGGCATTTATGCCAGGGATTAGGAGAACCCAATCAAATCGGGCTTT
>JABMQA010001134.1 GCA_013203545.1 Bacteroidota bacterium | reverse complement strand
TCACCAGGATTTTGAGTACCGGTTTTTTATGCACAACCAACAGATTGATTTACCTGCCGGTACAAAAGTAAAAGGTTTAATTCTTTCAGGTGGCCGTGGAAACCCATATGCACCATTAAACCTATCCGCAAATTTTGTGGCCCTGAATAACTACAACGTACCTACCCTGGGTTTTTGCCTGAGCCATGAAATACTGGCAGTTTTCTACGGTGGCTGTTTTGAAAAACTCCCGGAGTACCACAAGAAAAAGGAAGTCATAAGCATCATCAAACCGGATGATAAAATATTTTCCGGAATTAAAAAAAAGGAGGTGAACCTGCAAAAATTGCATTCATTTCATGTATCTGTTTTACCTCCTTCATTTGAACGGCTTGCATACTCTGAAACCAGCCCGAATGAAATCATCCGGCACAGGAAAAAACCAATCTATGGTTTTCAATCGCACCCTGAGGTATCTGGTCAGGATGGAATGATTATTATGATGAATTTTTTAAGAATGTGTAAGCTCATCAAATGAAAAAGCCCGGAACATTCCACCGGGCTTTTCATTATTTCAATGTCCAGTATTATTATGCCGTCTGAGGCACTAAATCCTTCGTATTTAACTTCGATGGCGTAAATATGCCTATTACACCCTTAAGCCCGACACTCATTACAATGTTGTAGAAGAAAGCAAGAAATGCCAGTAACAGCAGTCCACCGCATATACCTGCCAGGATCATGTAAAGGTTAAACTCACCATTAAGATAAATGGTCCGTCTGAGCATACCTTCCAAACCTGCCATTCCCATGAAAGCGCCCATCCCTATACCGCCGATAAGGTGAGCCCAGAAATGGAAATTTGCCAGCTTCTGGCTGTAGAGTTTCGCTCCGTTCGTAACAATAGGGAACAGAATATATACTACTGAGTACAGGGTCATGGTTAATCCTACCAATATGGCAACATGCACATGGGGGCCAACAATCCATTGGGTATTGTGCAAAATCCTGTTCAAACCGATATCAGCCTGCATGATTCCGGCAGGAACAGCCAATGCAAAACCCAGTAAACCGCCAAGCAAGAATTTCAACTCATTGGTCATTTTCAGTGGCCGGGCACTCCATAATGTTGCCAGCGTAATAAAGAATGCCAAACCCTGGGTAATCAACTCAAATGCTGTTACCATTTCACCAGAAATAATTTTAAGTATGCCCGGTTGTGCCTGGTCCGATAATAAATGATGCGACCAAACGGTCCACGACACGATCAACTCAACCAAAAGGGCAGCCCTGGCAATGTTTTGCATATAAAGCTTTTTACCGGTTATCATCATGGCCAGCAAATACCAGGTACCTGCAACGAAAATCAAAACCAATCCGTCTGCAATCAAATCCAAACCCCACCAGAACCAATTTTTGTAAAGCAAGGCATCAACGGTAGTTTCTTTAAGGTTAAAACCCATCAGGTGGCCAACCATGTAAACAAGAATTAATACCCCAGTAAAAAGTATAATACCCGCATTAAGGGCCACATCTACCGAACCTCTGGCAACCGCAGCAACAGGCAACGACACAAGGTGTTCTTTCTGTTTCTTACTTCTCCTGAATAAGTTACGTAGTCCGCTGTATCCGATTGCGGAAGCCAGCAATGCACCTGAAGGTTGCTTTTCCCAGCCTTCCGGCGTATAGGCGATCGTTTTAAAAATATTGATCACAAAAAATACGGACCCCAACATCACGAGGGCTATTCCTACTACAAAAAAAGTTCCCCCAAGCGGATCGAACTGAGTGAAATCAGCCGGCAACGGCCAGTAGAGCGTATAAAGTGGCGCATAATGCGTGATAAATCCGGCAAGCCAGAATACCAAAGTCCCAATAGCAATTAACAGGAACGTCCAGTTGCCCAATTTAATACTCCAAAGTGGCTTCTTCATCAGGTAAGGAACAACAAAAAGAAAAGCACCAAAAACTAGCGAATAGGTGGAACCAAAGATACCAACCAGTGGGTGTGCCGTTAAAATGGCAAAATATTGAAAATCCGGAATAGCCGCGATGGGTTCAATCTGATAAATCCTCATGATCATTCCCTCTATTACTGCTAAACCATAATAAATCAACCCAATAACAACAAACCGAAGAACCAGTTTTTGCATTGGCGTAAGGCTCGAAGATTTAAATAAGCCCTTCTCGCCATTCATAAAAGTATCTGCAAAACTCATATCTGTATTTTTTTTAGTTTTTTACTTTGTTTACCGATTCTTAGCGCTCTGAAACTACCACCACATCTTTCAGAATCATCTGGGCCCCTTTGGGCCCTGAATACTCAGTTGACCGTATGGTGTACACCCCTGGTTTATCAAACAACCATAGAATATCATTCCTGTGCCCGGGCACCACCTGCATTTGAAAAAGCATCGAATTATCACTTCTGAATAATCCAAACCCATACGTAAGATCATTGGATGTAACATCGAATAAAGCCTTGTCGCCAACATTAATTAGCAACTTTTCGGAGGGTAGCTGAAATTCGTGGTTTTGAACGGTTATGTCAAAAACTTTATCCGCCGTAATGTCGGCCCTGTTTAAATCCATCGGAGCCCATGGAATGGTGTTGTAGGTAACGATATGTAGCGACACACCCAACACGGTGAGAAATACAACAAAGGTGTAGAAAAATTTGTGACTTACTGTTTTCCCTTTACCTTTCCTGGTAATCTGATAGCCAAACCAAGCCATCAGCAGGATAATAACGATCGCATAACAGGTATATGCAAAAGTCTGTCCGTTGAGGACCATTTGAGAATCAACCATAATTAAGAATTTTTAGTGATTTGTATACTGTTATTTGAGATAAAATTGTCAGGGCCGTTTTCATTTAATTCAGCCAAACTTGTAGAGGCAAGTACCTGATTAATATTCTGGCGTATTTCATCCCATTTATCATGCATGGCACATTGCCGGTTCAGTGCGCAGTTTTCAAAACCAAAAAAACAATTGGTCATGATTTGTTGATCCCCCGTAGCATGAATAATATCCAACAACGAAATTTCACCAATGCTTCGTGAAATCCGATAACCGCCATTTTTCCCCTGCACACTGATGATGATACCACTTTTCGTAAGATTTGTCATTTGCTTGCGCAGATACCGAAAAGGTATCTGTAAGCTTTCAAATATATCATTGGCCCTATGCAACTTCTTATCATCCATTGCCATATAGCTCATAATCCGTAGTGCGTATTCGCTTGTCTTGCTTAAATTCATAAATGATACCTTGAGGTATTATTTTAAGCGGCAAAAATAATATTTTTTGATATCAACCCACAAAATATAAAAAAATCATGATTCAAATTTTCCAAATTTGTCACAAATCGTACTTTTACCTGTTCTCAATACAGGCACAACGAAATAAAAAGGCATGTTTGATAGACTATACAAGCAACATTACAATGAGATTTACAAGTTCTGTTTCAGGTTATTAAGCAGCCATGATTGTGCCCATGATTTAACACAGGAGACATATATTAAACTATTTGAACGATTGAATTCTGACATGCATACCATCGGGAATGCCAGGGCATGGTTATACAAAGTATCATCGAACCTGTGCCTTAACAGGATTAAAAACAGAAACCGCCGGAATGAGATCAATAATAATTTGGGGGCGGACGATATTGACCATTCGAATCCGGAAAGCCTTTTGATCCGTGATGAAAAAGTACAGATGGTGCTACGGGCAATAAATGTTTTAAAGCAGAAAAACAGAATATTAATCATGATGTATCAGGATGGACTGTCGTACACAGAAATGTCAGAAGCTACCGGCATCCCGGTTAACTCCATCGGTAAAACGCTCTGGCGAAGTATCGACAAAATCTCAACCATATTAAAAACTTCTGATAATGAATAACGAAACAAGGTTTTTAAAATATCTGGATCAACAACTCACCACAAAAGAAATGCGGGCAATTGAGGGGGATCTTATGCGGGAGCCCGGCCTGAAAATACTTTTCGAAGAAGTAAAGAAAAAGCGGGAGCTTATCCTGGAAACCATGGAATTACTAAATCCAACTGAAAATATTCCGGTTCCGCCATTCTCAGCCAAGTATCCTAAAAAAGGCCATCAAAGAGCCATGTTTATGCCTCTCGGAATAAAAATATGGCAATATGCTGCAGGCATTGCTATACTGATGGCACTGGCACTGAGCATGTGGTTATTGAACAAGGATAAGCATGATAACTTAACAGCAGCATTAAACCCAACTGCAACTGTTACCAAATTCGATATTGAAGAATTGAACAATTATATCAGTCCCAACCGATGCTGGAATCAGCGCCAGCTTGTATGGACAATAATTGAAAATAACCAAAATTAATTAAAAATGAAAACACATTCAATCTACCTCACCATTGTTCTTTTTCTGATCTTCAACGTTTCACACGCACAACAAATCGATTACAATGCTCCGGCTGTTCAACTCATCCCCGATGCCTCATTTTTACCGGATGCCGATTGGGAGAAACTGTTTTACGACGACACCCAAACTAACAGCGCCGACAGAATTGGGATCAACAAGCAATTTACGATTGGGGCCGAAGAAAAAATTTATATTTCCGACAGGTACAATTTTACAATTTCTATCCTCAGTAAATCCGGGCGACTGATAAAAACCTTTGGAAAAAAGGGCAGAAAACCCGGCGAATTTGCCAACAACCAGAATCTCGATGGAATTTTCAATGACAGGCTACTTGTGATATCCGACAATCAGGGCCGCATCAACTTCTTTGACCTTGATGGTAATTTCATTAAAATAATTATCATCGATTTTATGCCATTAAGAATCCTGCCGGGTAAATCGGATAAACTTTTTATATGGGGACATGTTCCGATGAAAGACAGGTCGAAACATGTTATTGCCGAACTTGACTACACGACAGAAAAATATAAGGTGATTTATGAAACCATTCCCAGCGAAACCCAAACCGGTAGGATTGTAATACCTTCAGAAACCGGCACCAGGGCTGTTGGTGCACCCTATTCGGCAGGAGGTACCTTTTTCAGGATTACCGACGATAACATCTTGATTTTTGCAGAGAACAATTCGAATACAGTGAAACTGTTTTCAAAATCCAATGGCCGTTACCGGGAATCTCAATTCCAGATCAAGTCGGAGCCCATAAAGATCAACCCAAAGGAAAAGGAGGAGTACTATCAAAAATTTAAACAACAACTCATCAAAAATGGTATTGATACAATTTATGCCGAAAAAATTCATGAGAATGGATTTTTCCCTGAATATCTGCCCAACTATTATAATTTGATCGTGGATAATAAAAATAATTGCATGTTTTTTATTTACACAAATGATAATGAAGACTATCCTTTTCAGGCTTACTCGCTTGATGGAAGCTTTCTTGGGAAATCGGAACTGATGGTTGACGGGTATGAATTACTTTCAAAAAATGCACGCTTTATCTTCAATGATGACATGGTTTATACACTCGCGCTAAAGCAT
>JABMQA010001133.1 GCA_013203545.1 Bacteroidota bacterium | reverse complement strand
CGTTTAATTAAATCTTTAATGAAAAAATCCGGGAGCAAAGATGAAGAGTCTTTAGAATTGCTGAGTAATGAAGTGGAGCTTGATTATGTTCTAATTAAAGTTATTGTTTTTTATTTTATTTATAAAATAATAATTTGGCAATCAATTATACAAATCAACCCAATTTTTGGGATAGGGCAAACAATAATAATTTTTTTGATTTCCATGCTTTTCACATTTATCCTTGGCTCAGTCATAGTATTTATTTATGAAAGAATAATAAAATAGAATTAGCAAATGAATATTAGTGAATTAAGAGATTTTTTAATTAAGAATGTGCCAAACTTTGAAGAACCTGAAATTCTTCATAAAGAAGGGATATGTTATCATTATACACCTCACTGTGATAAAATTCAAAAATTTGGAAGATTTAAAGGTGCAAGGATAGATGAGAATCTTGACCAAACCCAAAGAATTAAATATCTTGTAGAAGCCACAGAGAACGAGGGCGTTGTATTTGCATATGAAAAACTTAAAGATGCTCAAGAAGAAGGTTTTGGTTTAAAAATAATAAGGATACGTTATAAAAAAGCCATTAGATCCCTTCATAAAGCCGAAGATGACTTTGGCAATTCTAGTAGAGAAATTGAAAATGAAAATGAAAAAAGTGTTACTCCAAAAACTTTATTGATTCTTACCTCAGATATTTTAGCCTTTGAATTTGTTAGATGAATGATTGCAAAAGATTATGACATAGAGACCAGAGGCATCATAACATTGTGTTTGTTTCTTAGGGCTTCACAGAGACGAGCTCACTCATCGTTAATTGTTTTAGCTGCGAAACATTAGCGATCATTCAACAAAAACACTCACATCATCTATAATAATATTAAAAATCCATTATTACCTAAAAAATGTCACTGGAAATTATTTTCCTTTCATCACCGGAAATACAGTTATGGCCTTAGTATCTGCAAGAAAAAAGGCTATGAATGATGCTTTGAGATTGCTATTACAAGACACTCCGTATTATTTTTAAGAGATGAATATTTCATTTCACGATAGTATCATTTGATAGTATCAAAAGTAATAAAAATAATTTAAACCTGGGAATAAATAAAAAACCTCCGGAGGTATTGTACCTCCGGAGGTCTTTAATATAAATTGCTAATTCTTGTAATTTGGGCCGGCAGATTATCAAATGACCCTTTCAATTCTTCTATTTCAGGTATTTCTCCAGGAACTTCTCCATGGCCCTGTAAAAATCGAACCGGTTTTCCTCGTTGTGGAAACCGTGGCCTTCGTTATCCTTAACCATATATTCCACATCAATGCCTCTCTCTTTGAGTGCATTTACAATCTGGTCCGATTCATTGATGTTCACCCTCGGGTCATTAGCGCCCTGTGCAACAAACAGCGGTGTCATGATCTTATCAGCATTCAGTGCCGGCGATGTGGCCTTGAACTGCACACTGTCAGCTTCGGGATTTCCAACCATCTCATACATCATATCCAGTAAAGGTTTCCAGTAAGGAGGAATCGTCTGCATGAAGGTGAACAGGTTTGAAACACCCACATAATCCACAGCAGCGGCATACAAGGTTGGTGTAACCACCACACCCTGCAATGTTGCATAACCACCATAGCTACCACCATAAATGGCAACTTTGTCTTTGTTGGCAATGCCTTTATTGATCAACCAGTACACACCATCGGTAATGTCGTTTTGCATGGTGAGGCCCCATTGTTTGAACGACTTCTCCATAAACTCACGACCATATCCTGTGGAACCGCGGAAATTCATTTGTAATATGGCAAAACCACGGTTGGCCAAAAATTGGATTTCGGGGTTAAAGCCCCAATTGTCGCGTGCCCACGGACCACCGTGTGGATTAACAACTACCGGAAGGTCTTTGGCTGTTTCCAGTGTAAGTCCTTTTGGCAAGGTAATGTATCCGGGGATAACCAGTCCGTCGCGCGCGGCATATTCAATCGGATAAACATTGGCCATGGCGTTTTCATCGAGCCAGGGGCTTACATCATGGATCTTTTCAAGCACACCCTTTTCCTTGTTGTACAAATAATATGCACCAAGCGAACGGTCGGAATAGGTTCTAACCATATACATGGTTTCGTCCTTATTCACCGATGAAATCCCCAATTCATAATCACCAAGTTCCTTATTAAGGTTTTCAAACAACATTTTTGTTTCATCATCAAAGAAATGGCGTTCACGCTTCCACGAAACATAGGAGGCCGAAGTTATAACCTTTCTTTTACGGGAATAGAACAGGCCGGATACATCATAATCGGGATTTTCATAGAGCACCTCGAGTTCTTTTCCATTTGCGATATCAAACAAAACCACTACTGATTTATCGCGCCCAAGGTTTGAAGTGGCGTATACATTCTTATTTTCGAAATCGAAAAACTGCGGTGAAACCTGCTCCATGAAGTTTGTAGTTAAAACCGGGACAAATTCTTCATCTTCAGTTTCACGGTATAAAATCTGGGTGTTTACGCCATCCACAATCGCTATGGCTATACGCAGTTTGCCATTATGATCCATCATCCAACCCTGAATATTCCCCGGATTTTCAGCAAGCATGGTCATTTCACCGCTTTCGATATTCAGGCGGTAGGGATCAAAAACCTGCGGGTTCCTTTTGTTAAGACCAACGATCACTTCATCCGGAATGTCCTCCAGGTCATCAATGATTGTTGTCCTGACATCATCGAAACAGGTGAGGCATTTCAGGTTTTTCCCATTCTTATCCACACCATACAAAGCAAAATTTTCATCCCCTCCGTTATCTTTCAGAAAAAGGATCCGATCCTTATTTGCCCAGTAATAACCTGAGATATCACGATCGGTTTCGCTGGTAAGACGGGTAGCTTTGTCTTTTCCTACCTTCTGAACAAAAATGTTCATACGGTTTTCGTAGGGCGCCGTATAGGAAAAATATTTTCCGTCGGGCGAGATCTGATAGCCTGTCTTTTCCGGGTTTTTAAAGAAATCTTCAAGTGGGATT
>JABMQA010001132.1 GCA_013203545.1 Bacteroidota bacterium | reverse complement strand
TACCAGCAGCTACCTGTTCGACATCTGTTTTGCTGACCAGTACAATGGCTGGGCTGCCGGTGTAACCGGATTGATTCTGCATACCAATGATGGCGGAGCCAACTGGTATGAACTCGATCCACCGGCCAACAACTCCTACTTCAGTCTTTGCTTTACCGATTCACAATCGGGATGGGCATCGGGTTTTGGAGGCAAGATCATCCATACCGACGATGGCGGCGAAACCTGGGAGAGCCAGGTAAGCGGGGTGAACACCTTCTTGTACGATATTTTCTTTGTTAACGAAAATGAAGGCTGGGCCGTAGGTGGTGACAATGGTACTTTCCCATCATTTATCAAGCACCGGATAGTATTACACACCGTTAACGGCGGCGACACATGGACATCACAGATTAATCAATCCGATCAAAGTCTTTTGTACGATGCACATTTTCTGAATGAAAACACAGGTTATGCTGTTGGAGAATCCGGAATTGTACTTCAAACCACCAATGGGGGCAGTTCGTGGTCAGAGAAAATGTCAAACCAATCCTACCATTTTTATAGTACATTTTTTCTGGATGCCTACACCGGCTTTGTGGTCGGGACCTATTTGGGACTCCCGCATGTGTCGGTTATATTCAGTACTAACGACTGCGGAACAACTTGGGAGAGTCAGACCTTCGGCACAGACGAATCGCTGGGGGATATTTTCTTTGTGGATGAAATGAACGGCTGGGCAGTTGGAAGTTTGGCCAACTCAGCTATTATGATGAATACGACTGATGGTGGTACAACATGGGATTATGCTGATCCGGGAACGGATAAAGGACTGAGCAGTGTGTACTTTATTGATAACGATACCGGATGGGCAGCAGGACATCTGGGAACCATTGTAAGCACCAGACTTACCACCGGAATTGATGATGAACCGGGAACCGATAACTCATTTTCAGTTTACCCGAATCCGGCAAGTGATAAACTCTCGGTTGATTTGACCAATATATCAGAGGACAATGTTTCCATAAGTCTTTTGAACACAATTGGTCAGACTGTTTATAAAAGTCAAAACGGGATTAATAGCCACGCAACCTTCACAATTAATACCAGTAGTTTCAGTGATGGATTGTATACGTTAATCCTTGAAGGATCAGATAAGTTTACATCGCAAAAGGTGATTATTAAGAGGTAGGATTCTTTATAATAATCATTGGAAGATTATAACAATCCCAAAGAAATCGCCACAAAACTGGGCCCGTTGATTCCGGCATGGATCAACACGGCAATCCAGCTGTTTTTTCTTTTTTGAACAATGTAAGGAAGAATAAATAATATTGGGATCAATGCAATGAACAATTGCCAGCCAAACGCAATATGAAACAATCCCCATCCAAAACCATTAACCAGCCAGGCCCTTTTTCCAAATGAAATTTCCTGCCGGGGAAAAATCACACCTCGCCAAAGAATTTCTTCTCCCATGATATTAAAAACCCAGTATGGAAACCAGGCCAGCAATATCCAGTACCTCCCGAATCCGAGTGGTTCAAACTGCATAAATGGTGGTTGATGATCAACAGTACCTGCAAATGTTTCAATTAGGGTCATAATCAAATAACTCAAAAAACCAATTACGACCATTCCGCCAATTCCCCACAGCCAGTCTCCGGTATTCATCCTGCGAAAGCGCAAACGGATTTTCCACATGCCGGATTTAAGAAGCCATCCCTCCTTTTTGAGTAAAATACCTGCGATTATCAGCAAGGGAATAAACATCCCGAATGCCGCCACCAAAAACCACCAGATTATTGTTTCAATATTAGTAATTGATGCCAGATATGGGATCAGATAGTTGGTTTCGAGGTGCAGGATCAACCCTGCGCCACCAAAAAGCAAGAGTGAGGGAAAGGTACCTAAGGGTGGAATTGTTAATTCACTTTTTCTCATAGAGCGGTGTATTAAAAACACTGTTAATGATCTACATCATCCCCAAAACCATTCTTGTAGCTTCGCCTGTAAACTCAGCACACTTTTGGTGCAGGTTCAGTTTGTTGAATTTCTGCTGGCCTGCTTCAGTTCCCAGATCGCATCCCGTTAACGCAGGGCAACTTGAGGAGCCAAACTTTGATTCGAAATTCCCGATAAACTGACGCACTTTCTGGTCGTTCAATTCCTTTGACTCACTTGCCATATTTCTCCCATAGGCAATATTCAATGCCATGATTGCCCCGATAACCGCACCACACATGCCTCCTGTGTTGGCAATACCGCCACAAAATCCCGAAGCAATCCGTGGGATTAATTCCGATTCAATTCCCTTCGATTCCATGGTGGCCTTTAAAACGCTTTCGGCACAACCAAAACCGGAATCGAAATATACTTTGCTTTTTTCAACAGCATTTTCCATCTGAAACTTGTTTAATTTTAAAATTTTTTGGGTAAAAGTAAATAAAAGAAATTGGATGGATTTATATTTTGTTGATCACTCCTTTCAACAAAACCTTTAATTTCTGGTTATAATCCTGTAAATTCACAAACAAGAAAAATGATTAACGATATTTTGGAAAAAGCACAAATCATCGTTCTGCAAAAAGTTGAGGTAACCGAAAATCTCGAAATCGCCCCCCGTGTATTCGTTTTAAAATTCAGGCGGGATTTTACCTTTATTCCCGGACAGGTGATAAAACTGGCAATGACCCTGGATGAGAAACCCCGTATGTACAGTATAGCCAGCGGCACCAGGGATGAAGACATCTGGATTTTGTTCAATATAAAACCCGGGGGGGAAATCACCCCACAAATGGCCTCCTTAAAACCCGGAGATGATATTTTCAGATCTGAACCCTCGGGCAACTTCTATGGCTCGGCCAAACCTTCGGTGTGGATCGCATCCGGTACCGGAATTGCGCCTTATTTATCCATGTGGCGATCGGGTATTAACAAAGACAAAATGATCATTCATGGCGGACGGTTTTTGCATTCGTTCTATTTTGAAAATGAGTTTAGAGATATTCTTGGTAATGACTATATCCGCTGTTGTTCGAGAGAGCCGGGTGAGGGTGTATTCCATGGGAGGATCACAAAATGGCTATCAGAAGCCGAAAGTTTGCCCATCAACAGAAAATACTACCTTTGCGGTAGCGCAGAAATGGTTGTGGAGGTGAGGGATATTTTGAT